>DXFI01000083.1 GCA_019114565.1 Candidatus Desulfovibrio intestinigallinarum
AGAAGAACATTTTAGCGTTAAGACGCCTAAAAGACGAACCGGGGAAAGGGCCGTACCCTTTCCCCGGTCATGTGCGGGAAGAAATATGCGGTGATTATTGCTCTACGGCAAAGATATTGCGGAAAACGACGGTTCTCTTGACGCTGTTGTCGCGCACTTCCAGAAGAACCTGCGCCCCGTTCAGCGCGCTGTCCGCGCCCTTGGGCAGGCCGGCGCTCATGACGGCACGCTTGAAACGCAGGATGCTGAACTTGCCGACGTCGGAGGGGGAAAACTTCAGCGGCATATGCTTGCCTTCCGGCGTCACCAGTATGGCCGTGACTTCGCCTTCCGCCCGGCCGTCCCGCGTATTGCGCAAGTCCAGAGCAATACGCAGCATGCGGTTGCGCACAAGGCGCACCCGCACCTTGTCGACGGATACGTAGTCGCTTGTAATGGCGGGAAATTCCGCATGCCCCGGACCTTCCTGCCGGGTCATCTGCTCCTTCATGGCGGCTTCTTCGCCGCCCGGCGCGGCCGTGGCGGCGCTTTCCTCGGCCGGCGAGGCAACCGTATCGCCCATGTCGCTCTGCGCCAGCGCCCGCGTCAGAATATCGCGCCCCGGAACGGCGCTTTCTTCCAGCAGGATGGAAACCTGTTCCAGGCGTTCCAGCTTGCCTTCCATGGCTTCGCCTTCATTTTCCAGACGCAGCAGTTCGTCGTGCATCAGGCGGTTTTCGCGCCATGCGTCATAGCAGAACCAGCCCAGGACGCCTGCAAGACAGGGGAGCAGCAGGAGGGAACCCAGCAGCGCATGCAGCCAGACGCGACGCAGCCGCCAGGACTGACGGCGACCGTCTTCCCGGATGATGACCAGACTCAGTCGTTCGCTGTATTTCATTCTCCGCCCCCGGCATCAAAGACTTCCGGCAGAGGGGATTCCGCAGCCCAGTCTTCGCGCGTAATTTGCCAGCGCTTGCCGTCAAAGGCCAGAAGCAGGGTCTTTGTGCCTCTGTCGCTGTGACCGGCGCTGTCGGCGTAGGACTGGAGCATGTCGGCCCGCAGACCGCCCTTTTCATCCAGCGCCAGGCGCAGGCCGGAGAGCTGTACCAGCGTGGGCGACACCCTGCCCCAGAGGCGTTCCTTCTGGGCCCGGATGGCCCGCGCCGTGCGGCGGCCGGCCTGAACGGCGTCGTCGGCATAGAACGCCATGTAGGCATTGAGATCGCCCTGTTCCCAGGCAGCGCGCCAGGCCTCGATCGTGCGGCTTACTTCGCCGCTGATCTGCTCCAGATAGTGCGCGGACAGGCCGCTGTCGCCCGGCGTGAAGGCTTCCGCCACAATGCGGAATCGTCCGTCCTTGCCCCGCTGCCAGTACAAAACCCGTTCGCCCTGTTCCATGCCGCGCCCGCTCAGCAGCAGCTGATCGCTGCGGCTCTCCACTATGTCGCCCACCAGCGCCAGCCGGGGAGCGCGACTGACCACCGTCAGCGGCGCGGCATAGCGGCGGCGGAGATCCCGTACCGTCTGCCCGTAGGGGAGCCCGCGGGGGACACCCGCGACCTTGTTGAAGGCGCGCGTATCATAGAGGGCCGTCAGCTCGCGCGCATTGTGCGCGGCAAGGGCGTCTTCCCAGGCCCGGACTTCGGCGGTGACGGTCTGTCGCACGGCCGGGGTAAGCTGCACGCGGGCAGCTTCGGCTTCCGCCCTGGCGCGGGCCTCGGCTTCGGCGCGGGCGCGCGCTTCGGCTTCCAGACGCTGCTGCTCGGCCAGACGCGCGGCCTCCTGTCGTGCCTTTTCCTCGGCTTCCGCCTTTGCGCGGGCCTCGGCCTCGGCGCGGGCACGCGCTTCTGCTTCCAGACGCTGCTGCTCGGCCAGTCGTGCGGCCTCCTGCCGTGCCTTTTCTTCGGCTTCCGCCTTAGCGCGGGCCTCGGCTTCGGCGCGGGCGCGCGCTTCGGCTTCCAGACGCTGCTGCTCGGCCAGCCGCGCGGCCTCCTGACGTGCCTTTTCCTCGGCTTCCGCCTTTGCGCGGGCCTCGGCCTCGGCACGAGCGCGCGCTTCAGCTTCCAGACGCTGCTGCTCGGCCAGCCGTGCGGCCTCCAGTCGGGCCTGTTCCTCGGCTTCGGCTTTGGCGCGGGCCTCGGCTTCTCGTTCCTGCTCTGCGGGGTTCTGAATGGGACCCCAGTTGATTTCGGCAGGCGCGGGGCGCGGCCGTCGCTGCGGAATCAGCGGATCGGCGGCAACCAGTGTGCCGTCCGCGGGGAGACGTCCGGCATCTTCCGGCATGTCCAGACGGGGCGCGACCGGGAGCTCGCTGTCGGAGAGCGTGATGGAACTCTGAGCCACCAGAGTCCCGTTGCGGAAGGCGGCTTCCATCCCCAGTTCGCGGGGCGTCCATTCCATGCCTACAATGCGGAAATGTCCCTGCTCATCCGGCTGCCAGTAGAGGCGGCGCACCCCTTCGGTAGAGAGGTTGGATGCCGTATAGAGCTGTTCCGACCAGGTCACCCAGTAGCCGGGCCCCTGCAGCACATGGATTTCCTTGTTGAAAATTTTGATGAACTTGAGAATTTTGAACAGACGTTCCTTGTTCTGACGAAAGGCGGCAAAGCTCTCCGGCATGGCCTTGGTGTAAGCCTCGGGATTGTAGAACTCGAACATTTTGGGAGAGCGGGCGGCCCAGGCCTTGCTCCACTCCTGCATGAGCAGGCGCAGGCGGCGCGCCGTGCCGTCGTCCGGCCGGGGGACCGCCGTTTCATCCACGTGTTCGGCCAGCACTACGGCCGTGCCGGGGCGCAGGCTGGGGCCGACCGTATCGATATCCTTGAGGCCGATGGCCACGCAGCCCTTGGTATCGCGGGGATAGATGCCGTAGCCCTTGCTGTGAATCCAGATGCCGTAACCGGTCTTGCCGCGCAGCTTGTCCACAGGATTGGGATAGTTCAGGGTATAGGCAATGCCGCCGTATTCCTTGAAATCCAGGCCGCCTGCAATCTTGTACTCCACAAAGTAGATGCCTTCGGGCGTGCGCAGATCGTTGATGACCTGCTTGTCGCCGGGGACCTGTCCCGTGGTGCAGGGGAAGGTATACTTCAGCTTGAGCGGGCTTTTGTGCTCGAAAAAGAGAAAGGACTGGCGCTGCTTGTCCACCGCCACCAGATGCGTGGGCAGACCTTCGTCATAGATGGATGCCTGCCAGTTGTCCGCCCGGGCGAGGTCGGGACCCCAGGGAAGGAGGCCCGATACCGGCGGCACGTCCCATGCCGACGAGGAAAGGACAAGCGCCAGAGCGCATACCAGAGATTTCCAGCGCGGGGAACGGCGGGAGCGCCGTCGGATGCGCGGGGAACGGCGACGGTCAGGAGCGGCGGCAACGGTTCGGAAGAAAGGACGAACGGTGGCTTGCATGGCAGTCACGAGAGCAGGGTTTCAGTAGCTTTGTACACACGACGAAGCGCGACACGCGAAAAGGGCGGTCGTCTTTTCTGGGACGACGTCCGGACCGGGGCATGCCGCGCGGGGATATCGTTGACAGCGGTGAAGCGGGGCGGGCAGGGGATTTCCTGCCCGCCCGAAAGGTTACTGGCGGGCCAGTTCCACGAGTTCCTTGCGCGTGAAGAGCGCATGCAGCTCGTAGCCGGCTTCCTTCAATTTTTCGCGGCCGCCTTCCTCGCGATCGAGAATGGCGCAGACGGCCACAATGTTCAGACCGGCATCGCGCACGCGATCGCAGGCCTTGAGCAGCGAGCCGCCCGTGGTCACCACATCCTCGAGCATGGCTACGGGATCGCCGGGCTGGAAATTGCCGAGGCCTTCCACGAACTGATTGGTGCCGTGCCCCTTGGATTCCTTGCGCACAAGCAGGCCGTGCAGCGGACGGCCCAGCTCATGGGAAAGCACCGTGGTGGACGACACCAGCGGGTCGGCTCCCATGGTCATGCCGCCGACGCCCCGGATATCCAGATCCTTCAGCAGATCGTTGAACAGGCGGCCGATGAGCCAGGAGCCTTCGGCATGCAGGGCCGTCACGCGGCAGTCAAAGTAATAGTCGCTGCGTCTCCCGGACGCGAGCACGAAATCGCCTTCACGATAAGACTTTTCCACCAGCAGACGCGCCAGGCGACGCTTCAGTTCCAGCATGTCGCTCATATGTTCACCCCGTCGTTATTTTCTTGAAATTTTCTATAGTTTTTGTGCTGCTGCCGCCCCCTTGAAAAGAGGCGGAAACGGTAGAAAACGGATACCGCGGGCGTCGGCGGTATCGTCGACGCCCGCGGCGCTTGCGCTACTTCTGTTCGCCGAAGATGCGCGCGAAGATTTCGTCTTCGTGCTCGAGATAGAAGGAAGGATCAAAGAGGCTGTTCAGCTTGTCGCCCAGGGCGGCCTGCATATCGGGATCGGCCTTGACCAGATCGGGGAACGGACGGCGCTCGTTCCAGCTCTGCATGGCCAGACGCTGCACGGCTTCGTAGGCCTTCTGGCGCGGCATGCCGGTCGCGATGAGGTTGGTCAGCACGCGCTGCGAGAAGTACAGACCGTAGGAACGATCCATGTTTTCCCGCATGCGGTCATGCTTGACGACCAGCCCGTCCAGCACGCGGCGCAGACGGTTCAGCACATAGTCGGCGATGATGGTGGAGTCGGGCATGATGACGCGTTCCACGGAGGAGTGGCTGATGTCGCGCTCGTGCCACAGGGCCTGATTTTCCATGGCCGCCACGGCATTGCCGCGCAGCAGGCGGGACAGACCGGCCATGTTTTCCGCGGAGATGGGATTCTTTTTGTGCGGCATGGCCGAGGAGCCTTTCTGCCCCTTGGCAAAGCCTTCTTCCACCTCCAGCACTTCCGTCCGCTGCAGATGACGCAGCTCCACGCACAGGCGTTCCACGCCGCCGCCGAGAATGGCGAGGGTCGTAAAGAATTCGGCGTAGCGATCACGCTGCACAATCTGGGTGGAGTGCTCGTCGGGGCGCAGACCGAGATGCCCCAGCGCGCGCGATTCCAGCTCCGGCGAAAGGAAGGCGTAGGTGCCCACGGCGCCGGAGATCTTGCCCACGCGGATATTTTCCAGAGCCGTCTCCAGCCGTTTCAGGTGACGGCAGAATTCGGCGTAAAAACCGGCCATCTTGAGGCCGAAGCTGGTGGGCTCGGCGTGGATGCCGTGCGTGCGGCCCATGCAGAGCACGCCCTTGTGCTCGTAGGCCAGCTTCTTCAGGCTTTCCAGCAGGGCGCGCACATCGTCGAGCAGCAGCGCCCCGGCCTGCTTGATGAGCAGCCCGTTGGCCGTGTCCACGATATCGGAAGACGTGCAGCCCAGATGGATATAGCGGGCTTCGGGGCCGATTTTTTCTTCCAGCGACGTCAGAAAGGCGATGACGTCGTGGCGCGTCACTTCCTCGATGGCCAGAATGCGATCCACGTCGATGGCGGCCTTCTGGCAGATAACGTCGACGGCTTCGGCCGGAATGCGGCCCATTTCGCTCCATGCCCGGCAGACGGCCACTTCGACATCCAGCCATGCGCGGTAGCGGTTTTCCAACGTCCAGATACGGCCCATTTCCGGGCGGGTATAACGGTCAATCATGGCGAGCCTCACGCTTTGGCGGCGGTGGACGCCGCGCTGGAAGTTGCGGTCGCGCCGGAGGAATTCGTCTTGGAGGCGGAATTCCCGGCCGGGGCGGGGGCGGAAGGGGCAGTCGTCCCCGACGATGCGGCGGGGGCCGTGTCGGCCGGCGGCGTCATGGCGCCGGAAGCGCCGTAGGCCGTGGAGGAGTCCTCATCCTTGACGCCCTTGCGGTAGCCGTAGTCGCTGACATACCAGCCCGCGCCCTTGAGCACGAACGATGTGTTGGACAGGACGCGCGGAGATGCCGCGCCGCAGGTCGGACAGGGTTTGTCCTCATGCGCTTCGGACACGGTTGTCCATTCCTCGAAAACCTTCTGACACGCGGGACACTGATATTCGTAAATAGGCATAGCTAACGCCGAGAACGGCCAAGCGGTATGACCGCTCGCCGTTGCAAATTCGCGGATACCGTCGCACAGGGGCGACGCCATCGCCGGGAGACAGGGAACGCGCCGGATCTGGCGCATAAAAAACGACGCGCCGGCCGCCTTGCGACGGCCAGCGCAACCATTACGCCTTGGCGGCCTTCGCTTCGCGCACGCGCTGCTTCAGGCGCTGTTCGCGGCGATGACGACGGCGATCCAATTCCTTTTTGCGTTCCACTTTCTTGTGAGCCATTCTGTCCTCCACGGGGCCTGCGCCCCTTGACGTGATTTTCCGTTTTTTCAAACCTCTCCATGCGGCGTCGGGCCTTTCCGGCACGCAGCCGGGCGACGCGTGCGCCGCGTATGGAGAAGGATTTCTTGATGGATCGGGATTTGATAGCCGCGATTCCGGCAAAAGTCCAGCCTTTCCGCCCGGAGAGATTGCGGAAAAGAGCGTATGTCAGCGAACTTTTCTGTCATAAAGACCGCTGATTACTGCTTCTTCCTGAGATTTCCAGGGCGCAAGACCGCAACGCTTCATAACGGCGTCCACGTGCGACAGACTGCCGGCGGGCAGGTGCTGCGCCTGTACGAGCGGCTCCGGCGTCAGGCGCACGCGAAAATCTCCCAGCAGGGGCCGCCCGTCCGGGCTTTTCAGCTCTGCCAGCGCCTTTTCGGCTGCGGCCAGCCGGCGCAGCGCCGTTTCCGAGGGCTGCACGCCGTAGGCAAAGCGCGTCAGCAGGCAGGGGCGGGCGGCCTGTTGCGGATCTTCCAGGCCGGTTGCCGCGCCTTCGGCGCGCAACGCCTTCTTGCTGAAGCCCGCTTCGGCCAGCGGAGACAGAATAGCCGCTTCTTTCAGAGCCTGCAGCCCCGGCCGCGAAGATGCCATATCGTCGGCATTGCTGCCGTCGCAGAGCAGCCGGGGCGGATCGCCCGCGGCCTCGCGGCGCGCCAGCGCCTCCCGCAGGCAGCGCATGAGCGCCGCCTTGCAGAAATAACAGCGCCGGGGACCGTTGGCGCGCACGTCGGGAATTTCCAGCGGCTGGAAGTCCACTTCCAGCAGGGGCAGGCCCATGTCCCGCGCCCGGCGGCGCGCCTGCCGGTTTTCGGCTTCGGGCACGTGCGGGCCGCGGGCGTGCAGGCCCAGCACGTCCAGACCGGCGCGCAGCAGCGCATGGCAGAGAAATCGGCTGTCCACGCCGCCGGAATAGGCCACGGCCACCGCCGTGCGGCCGCGTTCGCGCAGATGACGACGCATTACGGCAAGCAGAGCCGCGCTGTCTACCACGTCAGGCGCACCTTGGCCCCGCGGCGGGCCATTTCTTCCTTGCACTGCCGGATGGTGTACTGCCCGTAGTGCACAATGCTGGCCACCAGCGCCGCCGAAGCGCCGCCGAGGCTGACGGCCTCGTGACAGTGCTCGGGCTTGCCCGCGCCGCCCGAGGCAATGACCGGCAGACTCACGGCTTCGGAAATCATCCGGGTCAGTATGAGCTCGTAGCCGTCGCAGGTGCCGTCGGCGTCAATGGAGTTGACGCACAGTTCCCCGGCTCCCAGCGTCTGACAGCGTCGGGCCCATTCCAGCGCATCCAGCCCGGTGCGCTTGCGGCCGCCGTGAATGACGATTTCGTAGCCGGAGGGAATTGTCGGAGAGGCGGGCACGCGCAGCACATCCATACCGACCACAATGGCCTGAGAGCCGAAGGCGTCGGCGCCTTCGCTGATCAGCTCGGGGCGCTTGACAGCAGCAGAATTGATCGAAACCTTTTCCGCCCCGGCCAGCAGCACGGCCCGCATGTCGGCCACGGAAGAGATGCCGCCGCCCACGCTGAAGGGAATGAAGATGGCCGAGGCGACTTTTTCCACCACATCCAGAAAGATGCCGCGCTGTTCGGCCGAAGCCGTGATGTCGTAGAAGACGATTTCGTCCGCCCCTTCCTCATAATAGCGGCGGGCGCTGTCCACGGGATCGCCGATATCCACATTGCCTTCGAACTTGACGCCCTTGGTGAGACGCCCGGCCCGGACATCAAGACAGGGAATGACGCGCTTGCTCAGCATGTGACGTCCTCCGGCCGCACGCTGCGGCAGTAGTCATAGAAGTTCCGCAAAACCTGCAGGCCGGGACGCCCGCTCTTTTCCAGATGGCACTGCACGGCCCAGAGACCGTCGCGGCCGTAGACGGAGCAGAACTCCTGTCCGTAGAAAGTTGTGGCAATGACAAGGTCCGGCGCGGGTTCCACAAAATAGCTGTGGACGAAATAAAATTCGGCATCCGGGGCCACCCCTTCCAGCAGGCGGCTGGACTTTTTGAGCTGGAGACTGTTCCAGCCCATGTGCGGCACCGGCGCGGGCGTGCCGTCCTCCTGCGTCATGCCGTCGGGAAAGCGCACGCTGTGCCCGGGCATGAGGCCCAGCGTCATGGCGTCGTTTTCCTCGCTGTATTCCAGCAGGATCTGACAACCCAGACAGATGCCCAGCAAAGGTTCGCGGCGGATGGTGACCCGGCGCAGCACGCCTTCCAGCCCGCTTGCGTGCAGGGCCTGCATGGCCTGCCCGGCCGCGCCCACTCCGGGAAAGATGATGCCCTGCGCCGCCTCGGCCGTCGCCGGATCCGACGTGACCACGCACGGCACCCCCAAATGCTCCAATGCCCGGCGGACGCTCGTCTGATTGCCCGCCCCGTAATCCAGAATCGCCAGCATGCGACCATCCCTTCAAGACAGAGGTTTCACGCCCAAGCGGCGCAAGAGGTCGCAAGTATCGCCGCAATCGGCCGGATACGCAAGGGGAGCGCTCCGGCCCGCGTCGCGGCCTTTGGGGAGGCATTTCCGGCGGCGAAGGCCGCAACAAAACTTTTACAGTTTTTTTTGTTTATGGATAGAACTGCAATGCTTATTTATATTTTATTCACAATTCTATGAAATGGTATTTTCTTATTGTAAAAATAGTGCGATGATGATGTAAAAATGCAGCATGTGCCATTTTTCATTTTTTTTGTTTTCGAAAATGATATTGTTTGGTTAAACAAACATAAAAAAATATCTTGTTTGTCCGCAAAGAGGGGCAAATACAGTTCAAGTTTGTGGCAAAGCAATTTTTTTCTTTACCAAAGTACGGCGTTTGTCCTATAGTGTGGAGTATGCCCGAGATGTCTTCATGGCATACGGAGGACATGCGGGTAAATGCAACTTGTCTGCGGCGCGCGGGACGCGCCGCTATGGGGGGATACCGTGGAGGTTGTGATTAGCGCCCTTAAAGCCATTTCCGACGTGGTGTGGGGGCCCATTATGCTGGTGCTTCTGGTGGGTACGGGGCTGTACCTGACCATCGGGCTGCGCTTTTTCCCGTTCCGCAACTGGATGCGTTCCTATTCCTGCCTGTGGCAGGGGCGGTCGCATCAGTCGGCGGACGGCGAAATTTCGCCCTGGAACGCCCTGATGACGGCGCTGGCGGGAACTATCGGCACGGGCAGTATCGTGGGGGTGGCGACGGCCATTTCCGTGGGCGGCCCGGGCGCGCTGTTCTGGATGTGGGTGACCGCCGTTGTCGGCATGGTGACCAAATTCGCGGAAGTCATGCTTTCGGTGCAGTTCCGCGAAAAGACGCCCGCCGGAAACTGGGTGGGCGGCGCCATGTACTTCATCAAGAACGGGCTTGGCAGACGCTGGGCCTGGATGGGCGCGCTTTTCTGCATCTTCTGCATGATCGCGTGCATGGGCACGGGCGCCATGGTGCAGGCCAACGCCATCAGCGCCAACCTTGCAGAGACGTTCAATATCCCTGTCTGGGTGACGGCTCTTGCGCTGCTGCTTCTGGCCGGTATCATCATCATCGGCGGCGTGTCGCGCGTGGGCGCCGTGGCCGGCCGGCTGGTACCCTTCATGGCCTGCCTGTACTGCGTGCTGTCCCTGCTGGTCATCGGTTCGCATATTTCGGAAATTCCCAATGTCATCTGGATGATTATCAGCGACGCCTTTACGCCCGCGGCGGCGGGCGGCGGCTTTGCC
>DXFI01000084.1 GCA_019114565.1 Candidatus Desulfovibrio intestinigallinarum
AAACAACTTAAACACATCCTGGCCCCTTCTGTCCGGCTCTGCCGTCCGTCTGTTCCGACAGACGGACGGCCAGTTCGGCCTGTTCGGAGGATGCGCCGACCTCGCCGTCCAGCTTGGCCCGGCGGACGGCCCGCAGAATTTCCCCGAATTGCGGCCCCGGACGCAGACCGAGGGCGATCAAATCCTTGCCGGTGATATCGGCCTTTTCGCGTCGCCATTGCGTAATGTAGCGCGACATGACGCGCCGCTGCGGGTCGTCTTCGCCGCCCTGCGCCATCAGCGCCAGCAGCCCCTCCACGGAAACCGGCTCCAGCAGCGCGTCCAGCGCGCTGACCCGGGCCTCGCCGCCGTCTTCCCGTGTCCGCAGCCAGCGGGTAAGGCCCGTGGCCGCAGTACGCATGATTTCGCGTCCCTGCATGATCTCCTGCTTGCGCTGGGGCGGAAGGCCCAGCGCCGTATAGCAGGCGGACGCATCGCGGAAATTGAAGTTGTTGCACATGCCGAGGAAGAAGACGATCCAGCCTTCGGCAACTTCCTCAAAATACAGCATTCTGTACCAGGAAAAAATCTCTCCGAGCCGGCGCAGAAAGGTCCGTCGAGCGGGATTCATCTGCAGCAGGGGATGGATGGCCGCAAGAATGCCGAGGGAATCCAGCATGAACAGACATTCCGTCGCCGTAGGTTCCTCACAGATAATGGCGAATTCATGAAAGAGCCGCGCCGGGGAAAGCCGTTCGAAGAGCTTGAGCGACAGCGCATTCTTGATCAGCTTTTCCGATGCCTGCGCGATGCGGAAGCCGTAACGCTGCGCAAAGCGCACCGCCCGGAGGCAGCGCGTCGGGTCTTCCACAAAGCTCAGGGTGTGCAGAACGCGGATGACGCCGTCGCGCAAATCCCGCTGTCCGCCGAAAAAGTCCACCAGCTGACCGAAGGGCGTGGAATCCAGCCGGACGGCCAGAGCATTCATGGAAAAATCGCGGCGCACGAGATCCATCTTGATGGAGGATGCCTCCACCGTGGGCAGGGCCGCCGGATGCTCGTAGTATTCAAGGCGCGCCGTGGCCACATCAACGCGGCATTCCTTGCCGTCCTCCTCATAGATGACAACGCAGGTCAGAAACTTGGGATGCTCGCGCACACGGCCGCCCAGCACTTCGGCAAGACGATGGGCAAGGCGGCTGCCTATATCGTTGCCGCGCCCCTCGGCCACAAGGTCCACATCGTTATTGGGCTTGCCCAGCAGCAGGTCCCGCACGAAGCCCCCGGCCACATACACGCGCATGTCCAGCTCGCGGCCGATTGCACCGGCCGTTTCCAGCAAATGCTGCACATTGCGCGGCAGGCGATCCCGCATGAGCTTGGCAAGGTTGCGCGTCTTGCCGCCGGACGACGAACCGCGCAGACTTTCCGGCTCGCTGGCAAAGAGATTGATCAGGTCCGTACGCGTCACCACGCCCACGACGGCGTCATTTTCCACAATGGGCACAAGACGCTGCCGCCCGTCCACGATGATGGCCGAAAGTTTGCTCAGGGGCGCGTCCGGGGGCAGCATGCTGATACGCCGCACCATGTATTCGTCCACCAGACTGTTGCCCAGCCCGTGCACACCGGCCCGGGAGGCCGTCTGGGCATCCAGCAGCCCCACACAACGGCGCGTCCCCGGCTCGAAGACAGGCACGGCCTTGAGTCCGAAATGCAGCATCAGCATATCGGCTTCGCTGATGGTGCGGTTGGCCTCGATGCCCACGGCGGGCGACGACATATAGTCGCGCGCGGCCTTGTCGCGTTCCGTCTGGGAATAGAGGGCGCGCACAATGGCGTCGCGCACTTCGGCAAGCGTCATGGAGCGCACCGAGGCGGAAGCCGCGTAGGCATGTCCCCCGCCCCCGATGGCCGCGCAGACGGCCCCCACATCCACAGCCTTGCTGCGACTGCGCGCCACAACCTGAATGCGGTCATCCATCCGGCCGATGGCAAAAAGAATCTCGAACTTTTCCATCTCCATGACCTGCTGCGCCAGATAGGCAAAATCGCCGAGATAGTGTTCGAGATCCACTTCGGCCACCACAACGGATTCGCCGCTGATAAGATAGGTCTGGGAAGATTCCAGCAGCGCGTTCAGGGCGCGGACGTGCAGACTTGTCAACTCATGGGCTGCCAGTTCGTCAATGCGGTTGACGTCCATGCCCTGCGAGAGCAGCCAGGCCGCCGCCATGAAATCCTTTGCGGACGTGGAACTGTAGGTGAAGGAACCCGTATCCCCGTAAATGCCGAGTCCCAGCAGGGTAGCCTCTTCGGCTTCCAGCGCGATGTTCTCTTCCTTCAGACGCAGGACGAGCAGGGCGGTCACGGAGCCCACAATCTCCATATACGACGCAGTGCAGCGTATGTCGTTGGGCGTGTCGGGATGATGATCCCAGACTTCCACCTGCATGTCCTCGCGATCCAGAAGGGGGGCCACATGGCTCAGGCGTTCGCGCTGGCGCGTATCCACAGCCACCAGACGGCCGATGGCCGCAAAGTCTATATCCGTCAGCTCGACAAAATTGTACTTTTTCCGAAGCGCTTCATCCTGCACAATGGCCTGAAGGCCGCGATCCTGCGTCCCCGGAAAGAGCAGACAGCAGCCCGGGTACAGACGCCGCGCGGCAATCATGGCCGCAAAGGCGTCAAAATCCGCATTGGCATGGCAGGTGACAAGCGTGGGAACGGCGGCGACGGTGTTCACTCGTGGCTCCGGGGATGATATTTTTTGTGAATGGCGCGCAGGCGATCCGCCTGCACATGGGTATAGATTTCCGTGGCGCTGATGTCGGCATGCCCCAGCAGCATCTGCACGGAACGCAGATCCGCGCCGCCTTCCAGAAGATGAGTAGCAAAGGAATGGCGGAAAGTATGCGGCGAGACGCTCCGGCGTATGCCCGCCTGCTCAACGTACTTCTTGACCATCTTCCAGACGTATTGCCGCGTCATGGCACGTCCGGAACGGTTGACGAAGAGCGCGTCGCCCTCGGGCTGAAACAGCGGTCTCCAGTGGGCCACATACTGCTCCAGCAGTCCCAGCATCAGCCCGTGCAGGGGAACCAGACGTTCCTTGGCGCCCTTGCCCCAGACGCGAATCAGCCCCCGCTGCCTGTCCACGTCGCCCACGGACAGCCCGCACAGTTCGGAAACGCGCACGCCGCAGGCGTAGAGCAGTTCCAGCATGCAGCGATCCCGTACGCCGCCTTTTTCGTCGGCACGCGGCGCGGACAGCACCCGGTCCATCTCTTCCCGGCTCAGAACTTCCGGCAGGCGCTGAGGCAGTCTGGGATTTTCCATCAGCTCCACAGGATTGCGCGTCACGACGCCTTCTTCCTGCGCAAAGACAAAAAAGGAACGCAGCGCCGAAAGCCGTCTGGCCAGCGTCCGCCCGGTACAGCCGCGGGACCGCAGCCACGCCAGATAAAGAAAGACGGTGCGTTCTTCCAGCGGCGCGTCGTCGCCGAGTTCGCCGAGAAAAAGGAGAAAATCGTCCAGGTCCTGCGCGTAGGCCTGCACGGTATTGGGGGAGAGTCCGCGCTGTGCCAGCAGTCCGTCGGTCCAGCGGCCGGAAAGAGCGCGCAGTTTTCCCCGCTGCCCCGGCATCCCGGAATGTTTTTCTTCTGTCATAGCGTTAATGTATGTTCTTTTTTCTTCTGCGGCAACCGGCCTCACCGCCCCTTTCCCTTTGACAGCCGCTGAAAAGACATCCTATGCTTCCTTCCCCGGAAAGAGCCGTTTTCAAAGCACGCCGCCTTTGAAAAAGGGAAACGCGCTGCATCAATCTCCCGGGGAAAACTGCGTTTTTTCCGCGAAACGACAGACCGTATGCATTGCAAACTGAAAAGACTCGGACAGGAAAAAAGGAGCGTGCCCATGCCCGCCACTCTGGCTTACATCTGCCTCGGTTCCAATACGCCGGATGCCGCGGCCCGCATGGACGCCGCGCTGCAGGGGCTGCGCGGGCTGCCCCATGCCGGGCTGCGCGTCGTATCGCCCCGCTATGAAACGGAACCGCAGGACTATGCCGATCAGCCCTGGTTTCTCAATCAGATAGCGGCGCTTGCGCTGACCGACGACTTCTGGACGCCGGAGGAGCTGCTGCGGGCCCTGCTGGATCTGGAACAGCGGCTTGGACGTGTGCGCAGCCCGGATCCGGCGCTGCGCTACGGCCCCCGCGCCATTGATATTGATCTGCTGCTCTATGGTGAGGAACGCCGCGCAACGGAATTCTGCACCCTGCCGCATCCGCGCATGACACAGCGGGCCTTTGTCCTGCTGCCCCTGCGGGATGTGGCCCCCGACCTGCTCATTGACGGCAGGACGGCGGCCGGGCATCTGGAAAAGCTGCGCTGGCATTGCGAAGGGTACCGAATTTTCCAGTGACGGGCGGCCCCCCTTGTGCTATGCCTGTTTCCAGAACATAAGGAAGGCGGCATGTTCCCGCAGCCGCGCGACAAGGAGTGCTCATGATCAAATGGATAGTTCTGGCCCTTGCGGCCTATCTGCTGTACCGCATGTTCGCCAATGACTTTCTGAAGAAAAAGAAGGCGGATGAAAAGGAAAATGCCGCAGACATGGAACGCAAGATCGCGGCCGGGGAAATGGTGAAAGACCCTGAATGCGGCACCTATGTTTCCACGGACGGCGGCATTACCGTGCGTGACGGCGATACGGTACACCGCTTTTGCAGCTATGAATGCCGCGACAAATTCCTGAAACGGCTGGAACAGAAAGGCCGGGAAATTCCGGCCCGTTCCCAGGACGACGAAGAATAGGCTTTTGTGAGACACAAACAGAGCGGCGCGCTCCATACGGGGCGCGCCGCTCTGTTTGTGTCCGCGGGCCGGAAGGCGTTCCGGCCCTGAAGCATTTTCAGTTTGAAACGCTCTACTGGGCCAGACGATCCGTGATGTTGTCCTTGATCCACTTGGGATCGAGCCATTCCAGCGGCGTCACTTCCACGCCGCCGACCAGCACGCCGAAGTGCAGATGATCGCCGAAGGCAAGACCGGTGCTGCCGGTCTTGGCGATGATGTCGCCCTTTTTGACCACATCGCCCGTCTTGACGGAAAACTCGCTCAGGTGGGCATAGAGCGTCATCAGGCCCAGACCGTGATCCACCACGACCAGCCCGCCGTAAATACCGAGATCACCCACGAAGACGACGCGGCCGTTGTTGGCTACCGGCACATTGTCATGCTTGACCGAGGCCAGATCGAAACCGAGGTGATAGTATTCGCCCACGTCCTTGCCCTGATAGACGCAGGAGCGCCGGTCGGCAAAATTGGCAACGGACATGGCGCGGGGCATACGCTTGAAGGCCCCGTCCCACAACATGGCGGACGCCGTCTGATCACGCAGCTGGCGCAGCGTTTCGGCATTGGACGCGCGCAGATTCATATTAATGTACAGATAGCGATCCAGCGGATTCAGATCCGCCGGAGCATGGGAGCCGAGCTTGTCGCCCACGCGCTGCAGAAAGGCGTCCGTAAGCTTGAGCGTATCGCTCTTGAACTTGCGCTCAAAGGCCATGACCGTAAGCCCGCTGCGCGTCACATTGCCCGCAAGGTCCGTGGCCGTCAGCTCCACGGACTTTTTGAACTCCGGCGCCGTCATCGTATAGGGGAAGGGGAAGAAGCAGATATAGCTGCCGTCCTTCTGGCGGAAGCCCGGAACAAAGTATCCGGCCACCAGAACGCCGCTGTTGACGATTTCCTCGTCGGCCGTATAGCGCACCACGGCCGCGCCGCCGCGCCGCACGTTGGGAGGCAGCGTCTTGACGGACAGGCGCGGGGGCTGGGTATCAAGGCGCATGGGCAGCGTCAGGGTGCGGGTGTTGCCCTGGCCGAATCCGGCCAGCGAACCGTCCGCCGCCTTCACTTCCAGCTCGAAGGCTCCCTCGCGCAAATCGGCCTTTGCCATGGAAACGCGCACTTCCCGCCGCGTATCATAGCTGTCGAAATGCTTGCGGTAAATTTCGTTGACGACGTTGTTCTTGCGAATGCCCACCGACAGGGAGCGAATCCCGGAGGGGTCTTCCATGACGACGACAAGCTCCGACGAAGGGGAAACCCGGTCCGTTTTGGGAGAAATCGTCACGACCGGTCCGTCGAGATCCTTGAAGAAAACATAGCCCCCGTAACCGAGGGCGACAATGACTATCAATCCCAGCAGCGTGGGCAGAAAACTTCTTCTCTGTTGTCTGCGCATGAATGTCTCCTTATCGCTCGGCGGCTGCGTGAAACCCCGCCAACGGTCAGCTTCGCATACTCCCCGCCGTCCCGCAAGGGTATCTTCCTCCTCCGGGGCCGCGCAACATTGACTTGCACCCGAAAATCTGTTTTGTCTTGCAGCTATGCGGCCGTCTCAAAAAACATCATTACCACCGAGGATGCTTGATCCCCGGCGCTCCCGACAACGAATGGTACAGGAACTGAAGCGCTCCGGCATTACGGATGAAGCCGTGCTGCAGGCCATGGGCACCGTGCCCCGGCATCTCTTTGTTGAAGAGGCTCTGCGCGTGCAGGCCTATGAAGACATCCGTCTGCCCATAGGCTACGGGCAGACCATTTCCCAGCCGTCCACCGTCGCGCTCATGACGCAGCGGCTGGAAGCGCGGCCAGGCATGCGCGTGCTGGAGATCGGCACGGGATCGGGCTATCAGGCCGCGGTCCTTGCCGTCATGGGCTGTCGTGTCTATACCGTGGAGCGGCTCGCCGAGCTGTATCACGTCACACGGAACCTCTTGCAGCAACTTTCCCTTCGCGCTATTCATATGGTACGGGGTGACGGCACGCTGGGGCTTCCTGCGGCCGCGCCCTTTGAACGCATCATCGTCACGGCGGGAGGGCCGGAAATACCGCACCCGCTGCTGGAGCAGCTTGCCGAAGGAGGCATTCTGCTCATTCCCGTCGGCGACAGGCCCCGCACGCAATGTCTTCTGCGGGTACGGCGGCGCGCCGGGAGATTCCTTACGGAAAATCTCGGGCCCGCAAATTTTGTCGATCTCGTGGGCAGCCACGGCTGGTAGCCCACAGTCCAAGGAGTAACTATGTCTTCCTGCTCATCCTGTTCATCGGCTTCGTCCTGTTCGTCGGCGGGCAATCCCGGCGGCAGCAACTGCGTTGAAGCCATGCTGGCCAAACAGGACGCTCAGATTGCCGAGCGTCTGAAACATATCAAGCACAAGATTTTCGTCATGAGCGGCAAGGGCGGCGTGGGCAAGAGCTCCGTGACTGTAAACCTTGCGGCCGCTCTTGCCGAAAAGGGCTATCGTGTGGGCATCCTTGACGTGGACATGCACGGCCCCAGCGTCCCCAATCTTCTGGGGCTGGGTTCGGGCATCGAAATGGATGAAACGAACTCCATGATCCCCGCCGCCTACAGCGAACGCCTCCATGTCATTTCCATGGACTCCTTCCTTCAGGACAGAGATCAGGCCATCCTGTGGCGCGGCCCCAAGAAATCCTCGGCTATCCGTCAGTTCCTGTCGGACGTGGGCTGGGGCGAGCTTGACTTTCTCGTCATCGACTCCCCTCCGGGCACCGGCGACGAGCATATGACCGTGCTCAAGACCATTCCCGACGCCGAATGCGTCGTGGTCACGACCCCGCAGGAAATCTCCCTTGCCGACGTGCGCAAGGCCATCAACTTCCTCCAGCATGCCGAATCAACGGTGCTGGGCGTGGTCGAAAACATGAGCGGCCTTGAATGCCCGCACTGCCACAAGGAAATCGACCTGTTCAAGAAGGGCGGGGGAGAGGAGCTGGCGCGTCATTACGACATCCCCTTCCTCGGAGCCATTCCGCTTGATCCGGCTACCGTTGTCGCTGCGGATCAGGGCAAGCCCGTGGTGCTGCTGGATCATGACGGCCCGGCCAGACGCGCCTTTCTCGCGCTGGCGGATGCCGTAGCCGATGCCGCCAATAACGGCAAGGGCAAGAAACTGTCTGCCTAGAAGTACGGGGAAGGCGGGCTTCCCCGCCTTCCTGTTTCTGCCATATCTTTCACAGCCGAGGCGGCCATGCTCAACCTTGCCAACAAGATCACTCTTGCCCGCATCCTCATGACTCCTGTTGTGGTGATCCTTCTTTATTTTGAAGGGCCCGTCACCTGTCTGCTTGCCGCAGCCGCCTTTGCGCTGGCATCGCTTACGGACTGGGCCGACGGGTATATCGCCCGGCGCGACAACCTTGTGACCAGCATGGGCAAGTTTCTTGACCCGCTGGCCGACAAGGTGCTGATCTGCTCCGTACTGATCATGTTCGTCGAGCTGGAGTGGATGCAGGCATGGGTTGCCATCGTCATGATCTGCCGCGAACTTGTAGTGACCGGGCTGCGCGCCATGGCCATTGACGAGGGTATCGTGCTTGCGGCAGACAAGTTCGGCAAGGCCAAGACCGTCATGCAGATTGCGGCCATCATTCCTCTGATGCTGCATCATCCCTATGGCGGTGTGGAGTTATGGCATATCGGCGAAGCTCTGATGTACGTGGCGCTGGCCTTGTCCCTCTTTTCCGGCGCCAACTACTGTTACGGCTTCTATCGCACTACTGCCAACAAGTGAGCATAGCGTTCCGCATGAGCAACTTGCAGATTCGTCTCAAGAACTGTCTCCAGACCATTCTGGAGCTGGAGCCGGCCATCGGCGCCAATGAGGAAGGGCACATTTTCTTTCGGGAATTTCATACGCTGAAGGCCTTTCTGGATCGCGTTGACGGCATGAGCCTTGTGGAAGACGATGTCGCCCGTCTGGAATCGGCCACGGCCAACTTTCTTGCGGAATTGCGCCATGTCGCCGACAAGGCTGCCGACAAGCGCCTGTTGCAGTAATGAATCATGGTCTGGCGTGTCGTTATTCTTGTGGCCCTGGGCCTCGTCAATCTGGTTCTCTTCGTCCACATGCTGTGGGGCAGCACCGGCCTGATGGAATATGCCGATCTGCGTCGGCAGCTGCGCGAGGCACAGGAACAGGTCGCCGAGCTGGATAGAAAAAACGCCGAACTGAGCAACGAAATCCGTTGGCTGCAGTCCGACTCCAATTATCTGGAAAAGATGATTCGTCAGCGTCTGCACTATGTGCGCGACAACGAAATCCTCTATCTTTTCAGTGAAAAACATACGCCGACATCGGGGGCAGGCAAACAATGACAGAAAAAATCGAGTGGTACAAAGAAGTTCTGGAGCTGGAACCCAACTCCAAGGTCTTTTTCCCTCTTGCCCGGATGCTGGCCAACGAGGGGGAAACGGAAGAAGCCATCGAGATCATCGAAAGAGGTCTTGTACGGCATCCCGAATTTCTGGAGGCCCGGCTTTACTGCATCGAGCTTCTGCACAAATGCGGACGCATTGACGCCTGCCAGCCCCACGTGGAACGCCTGAGCAAGATGCTGTCTGCCTACGGCGAATTCTGGCGGGCCTGGGCAAGCTGCATTGCGGCCATGAAGGAATCCGGCTCCGAAGACACGGCGTCGGCTCTGCGTTTTCTGGCCGCAAACTTCCTGCACGGTCCCATTTCTCTGAGCAAGATTATAGAGGAAGGTCTGGCGGCAGTTCTGGGTGAAAACAAAGATGCTTCGCTGGCTGCCTCGCTGAATCTGGACGGGAACAAGGCTGCTCAGCTCCAGACGGCCGCGCCGGCAAACGAAGCGGAACCGGCAGCAGTTCAGGAGACAGCGCCCGTTGCCGCAGCTGCCGCTGTTGCGACCGGGGCCGCCCTGGGCGTCGCCGCAGCCACCGCAGATTCTTCGGATATTGAAGAAGCCGCGCAGCCTGCGGCCCCGGCTGACGACGATCTGCTCAATCTGGATATGACCGCCGCCGCTCCGGCCGACGACGCCTTCCCGGCCGTCGAAGAAGCCGCGCAGCCCGCGGCCCCGGCTGACGACGATCTGCTCAATCTGGATCTGACCGCTGCCGCTCCGGCCGACGATGCCTTCCCGGCCGTCGAGGAAGCCGCGCAGCCTGCGGCCCCGTCTGACGAC
>DXFI01000005.1 GCA_019114565.1 Candidatus Desulfovibrio intestinigallinarum
CTCGTTGTTGAGGTTTATTGTGTGCAAAACAACTGTCATGGGGCTTTCTTTTTTGAGCAAGCCCTCTGTTAACTTTCTGAGTACAATCTGCCGGGAACCCCTTTTCCAAAAGGGGTTCCCCCTTCCCCCCGACATACCTACATTTTGAAGAAACGCAACGGCGGGGCTTTTTCGATCATGCCTGCGGCGGCCAGCTTGTCATAGAACAGGCGCAGGCCGTCCAGCTCTTCGCCGCGCAGGGTATATACCAGCCCTTTGGAATAGTAGAAGGCCAGCTCCTCGCGGGAGAGGGGGCAGCCGTGCGCGGTCAGGTCCAGAATGACGTTCATATTGGCAAGGCCCCAGTCGCGGGCGCGCCGCATGAGCGCGCCGGGGTCTTCCCGGAAAAAGCCCTGATCGGCGGCAGCCCGGCTGACGACCCACAAACCGAAGATAAAGGGCAGCCCCGTCCAGTCACGCCAGGCCTCGGCAAGGTCTACGCGCACAGGATAGTCGGGATGGTGACGCAAACGCAGGGCTTCGTCCCCGATGGCCAGAAAGGCCACGGGCGGCTCCGGAGTACGCAAGGCCGGAGTCACTGCTCCGGTCTCAAAGGTGGCATTGATCTGATAGCGATCCTGAAGCAGCAGACGCAGCAGGGCCACGGACGTATGCGTTTCGCCGCTGATGAGAATGGTCTTGCCGTCCAGCTGATCCACCGGCACCCGCGACAACAGCAGGACGCTCATGACAGGCCCGCGCGAGCCGATGGAAAGGTCCTCGATCATGTAATACTGATCAGGATGACGCGCATATTCAAAGCAGGAATTGGATGAAACGTGCAGTTCCCCGCGCGCCATCATATTGTTGAGCACTGCGGGCGGGCCGGAAATGATTTCGTAGTCATGAGGCAAGATGCCCGCTTCCAGCGGATGATAAATAGGAAGCACATTCAAGTAGCCGATGCGCCCCATGCGCAACTGAGGACCTTTGGCGGAATCCTGCATAAAGACACGCTCCTTGCGGCAGTCTGTCGTCCGATTTTCCCAAAAACATCACGCGACCTTCCGGGGCCGGGCATTCCCTCCCCCTGAAAAAAGCAGCCTGCGAAAACGGCCCGGGGCAGGACACATTATCAGATGTCTGTTCCCCGGCATATTCACCCATTAGAGCAATTTCAGTTTGAAATGCTTCGCATTCCAAACCATACGGCCTGTCGTTTCGCGGAAAAAGCGCGGTTTTTCCGCTCACTTATGGCATGAAAAAATATCATTGCCTGTTACGGACAGTGTCCATCTTTACCCGTCAGACACTGTGCGCGGGTTTTGGGGAAGAAGGGGGAGTTTGAGGGGGAAGGAACCCCTTTTTGCCGCAAGCAAAAGGGGTTCCTTCCCCCTCAAGATAAAACGTCATAAGTCCCGAGCCTAGACTTCGGGCTGCGGCTCCACGGGGCGATAGTCCATAGTCCGTTGCACAGGCGTGAACCCGGCGGCGCGAATGGTCTTGTGGATGTCGGCACGCGACATGCGAAAGGAAACCCCCGCCGCGGCCACGACATTTTCCTCAATCATGAGCGAGCCGAAGTCGTTAGCCCCGTAGAACAGGGCCAGCTGGGCGATCTGCGGTCCCATGGTGACCCAGGAGGCCTGAATATTGGGCACGTTGTCCAGCACAAGACGCGAGACCGCCAGCAGGCGCAGATAGGCGGGCGCGGGCAGGGGCTGCACGTGAATGCGCGTGTGCGCCGGCTGGAAGGTCCACGGAATGAAGGCCGTAAAGCCGTGCGTCCGATCCTGCACCTCGCGTACCGCAAAGAGGTGATCCAGACGATGACGCGGTTCCTCTTCGTGGCCGAACATCATGGTCGCCGTGGTCTTCATGCCCAGTTTGTGCGCCTCTTCCATAACGCCAAGCCATTCTTCGGCCGTGCACTTGTTGGGCGAAACCTGCGCGCGCACTTCGGTGCTGAGGATTTCCGCGCCGCCGCCGGGCACGGAATCCAGCCCCGCCGCCTGAAGACGGCGCAGCACCTCGGCGACAGGCAGATTGAACTTGCGCGACCAGAAGAAGATTTCCGGCGGCGAAAAGGCATGAATGTGCAGCGAAGGCCATGTCGCGCGCATCCAGCGCAGCAAATCCTCATACCATTCCAGCGGCAGATCGGGATGATGCCCCCCCTGCAGCAGAATTTGCGTCCCGCCGAGCTTCAGGGTTTCATCGATCTTCCGCGCCATTTCCTCGCGCGTGATGACATAGCCGCCCTCTTCGCCCGGAGCGCGGAAAAAGGCGCAGAAACGGCAGGCGCAGACGCAGACGTTGGAATAGTTGATGTTGCGGTCGCCCACATAGGTTACAATGGGCTCGGGATGCAGGCGCAGGCGCATGGCGTGGGCCAGACGGGCCAGCGTATGCAGCGAAGCCCCGTAGTAGAGAGCTTCCGCGGCGGCGCGATCCAGCCGCTCCCCTGCCAGCGCGCGGGCCGAGGCTTCCAGAACTTCGGGGCTTTCCTCAAAAGCGGAATGGGCCGGGGCAAAAAGGGTGCTCATGCGTTGGCCTCCACGGACTCGAAAGTGGCATTGCGGCGCAGGGGCGTAAAGCCCGCCTCGCGGATCATGTGTTCCAGCTGGCTGATGGTCATGCCCTGTGCCGAACTGGCTCCGGCCATATGCCCGATGCGTTCTTCCACAATGGTGCCGTCGAGATCGTCCGCGCCGTACCAGAGGGCCGCCTGAGCCAGCTTTTCTCCCATCATGATCCAGTAAGCCTTGATATGGGGGATATTGTCGAGCATGAGCCGCGAAACGGCCACAGTGCGCAGCTGATCCAGCCCGCGCTGCGGGCCGAGCTTGTCTTCCGGCAGCTTGAGCTTGCTGTTTTCCGTCAGGAAAGGCAGAGGGATGAAGCAGGTAAAACCGCCGCTCCGATCCTGCTGCTCGCGCAGACGACAGAGATGATCCACCCGGTGCTCGACGGTTTCCAGATGACCGAACAGCATGGTGCAGTTGGTCTTGATGCCGAGGCTGTGCGCTTCGCCCGCAATACGCAGCCACGCTTCGGAGGAAGCCTTGTGCGGGCAGAGTTTGGCGCGCAGTGTTTCATCAAAAATTTCCGCGCCGCCGCCGGGCATCATGACCAGCCCGGCCTCCTTGAGACGCTGCAGCACTTCCAGCGTGGAAATGCCTTCCATTCTGGAAAAATGCTCAATCTCCACGCAGGTAAAGGCCTTGATGGGCAGCGTGGGGCACTGGGCCCGGGCAGCCCGGAACACGTCAATGAACCAGTCCAGACGCCGCGTGGGATGGCAGCCGCCCACGATATGCAGCTCGTCCAGCTTCAGGGGCGTCGCATCAGCGGCCCGCAGGCGCTGCAGCACGTCCTCCTTGCTCAGGACAAAGGCGCCGGGTTCATCTTCGCTGTCCCGGCGAAAGGCGCAAAACACACAGCCGTTGACGCAAACATTGGTATAATTTATTTGACGGTTGACCACATACGAGGCAACGTCGCCATGCATGCGGCAACGCACATGGTGCGCCAGCGCGCCCACGGCGGTAATATCCGGGCAGGCAAACAGCGCCAGCCCGTCGGCGGCGCTCAGCCGCTCGCCTTCCAGCACCTTGTCGCGGATGGACGACAGGCCGAGCGCGGCGTAATACGAGGCATCTAGCATCAGGCTCACTTCCTTGGGCAAAAGTCTGGCTTTGGCGTTCTCCGGGAATCTTCCGGACGATGAGGAGCCGGCTTCGCCGAAGCCTGCAAAATACAGGCTCCGCCGATTTCCCGGCGCAGCTGCCGGGCCATGTCCTGTTGCGTGCGCAACATGACTCCCGGCGCAAAACTGCGCGTCTCCGCCAAGCGCAGCGCCCCAAGATATGCCTGCGGAGCTCCCGCTGTCAAATTCCATTCCTTTTTGCGGCCCTGCCGCCGGAGGTTTTGCCATGTCCGCCGAGACCATGACCATCGGACTGTCGTCCTGCCCCAACGATACCTATATCTTCCATGCCCTGCTGCACGGTCTTGTGCCCGCCCCCTTCTCTCCCGAGCCGCATATGGCCGATGTGGAGGAACTCAACGGCCTTGCCCGGCAGAAGCGCCTGCCCGTCAGCAAAATTTCTCTGGGCGTCATTCCGTATATTATGGATGATTACGCCATCCTTTCCAGCGGCGCGGCGCTGGGCTGGGGCTGCGGCCCGCTGGTGGTGGCGCGGGAACAGCTCAGGGAAAGCGACTGGAAGCATGCCCGCGTGGCTATTCCCGGCCTGATGACCACGGCGAATCTGCTGCTGGATCTGCACGGCGGTTTTCAGGGCCCCCGGCAGGACATGCTGTTCAGCGACGTCATGGAGGCCGTCATCTCCGGCAAGGCGGATATCGGCGTCATCATCCATGAAGGGCGTTTCACCTATGGCGAGCACGGCCTCGTGAAGTTGCTGGATCTCGGTCAGTGGTGGGAATCCGTCTACAAGGCTCCCCTGCCGCTGGGGGCCATCGTCGTGCGCCGGGACGTGCCCGCCGCCACGGCCAGCGCCGTGCAGGAAGCCATCCGGCACAGCCTGGACTACGCCAACGCCAATCCCGCCGCTTCCCGCGACTATATCCGCGCCTGCGCGCAGGAACTTTCCGACGAGGTGACGCAGGCGCACATCAAAACTTTTGTGACGGAATTCAGCCGCGATCTCGGCCCGGACGGGCGCAGCGCCATTGAACGCATCGTCAGCCGCGCCGCCGAAAAACTCGGCAAGACCCTGCCTGCCGACGGTCTTTTTCTGAACTAGGACGTATTAACACTAAAACGTTCTTCTGGGGGGAAGGAAACCCCCTTGGCTGGCGCGCAAG
>DXFI01000085.1 GCA_019114565.1 Candidatus Desulfovibrio intestinigallinarum
GTACAGCCTATTTATCTTATCTATTGAAATTATTTTTAAAATTTGTGTTAACAGGCCCTAGAGCGTTTCAACCTTGAAAAAAGAGAAGCGCGAGGCGGCGCTGTGCTGCCGCCTCGCGCTTTGCCTTTTTCAAAAGAAAAACGATCCAGAACCTGTTGCCGCTGCCGGTCTGCTCCCTGCCCGTGGCGTGCGGGAGTTTCTCAGGCCAGATCGTCCCGCACAGGCGTTTCCAGACGCAGCAGCAGACGCAGGGGGTCCTCCAGCCTGATCTTCCTGCCGTGCAGACTGACAAGCCCTTCATCCCGCAGCAGCCGCAACGCGGCGCTCACGCTGGGCTGAGTGGACCCGATCATGGCCGCCATGCGTTCCTGCGAAAGCGGGTGCGGCAGGGCGCAGGGACAGGACCAGTCCTCGGCATTTTCCAGCGTGTCGTACGCCAGCGCAATGAGCAGACGACAGAGACGGTGCTGCACGTCGCCGCTCTGACTGCGAAGGCAGCTTCCCATATAGCGCAGACGACGCCCGAGAATGGTGATGACACGCCGCGCAAGCTGATAATTGGAGGCCAGCAGTTCCTCGAAGGGTTCGTGTGCCAGCGCATGGATGACGCAGGGGCTCAGGGCCTGCGCGTTGGCCGTGCGTGCGGAGGCGGCCAGCACTTCGGAAAGACCGAAGACCTCCCCCGCGGTACGCAGAAAAAAGACGGCTTCCTTGCCGGAATCGGTGGTGCCGAAGATCTGGACAAGGCCGGACTGCAGATAATAGCAGCAGTCTCCGGCCTCTCCCTCAAAAAAGATGATGTCGCCCTTGCGGACCTCGAGCCGCCGGGCGCGCGCTGTGAACAGGGCTTCCAGCTCCGGCAGATCGGCGAAAAAGGACTCCCTGCGTAAAAACCACAAATTTTCCATCACCGCCTCCTGCCGGCCCGCATGTTTTCGACAGGCACAGGGCGCGGGTGCGCGCCATATCTTCGGCAGCGCCCCGCGCCAAAAGAGAACAAAAGGGCGCCGGGCGCGGTTTGTACCTGTCCGCGCCCCGACGCCGCGCCTCAGCGTTTCCGCCCGGCTCCGCCTTCGTCGCCCTCTGCCGCGGGCAGACGATTTATATAATGATACCGCTGCTCATTGCCGTAAATATCCCGACAGATCCATGTAATGGAATTTTTCCCCATGACAGGACGCAGGCTCGCGGAAAAGTAGCCCAGCTGATAGGGCATCTTCGTCGAAATGGCCCCTGCGGGGCAGGCCTTGACGCAGGACATGCAGTCCCAGCACTCGTTGACGGCCCGACAGTACGCTTTCTGACGTTCCTGATCCAGCGCCATCAGATCGCCGGGACAGGCTTCCTCGCAACGGGTTTCGCTTCTGCCGGAACAGGCATTGCACCGATGTACATCTATTCTGGGAGGCATACGCTCATCTCCTGAAGGCGCAGGCCGGCAACGTCCGGCCATACGCCGAAAATAGGTTCACAGACTGAAACAGCACGGCCGGGCGTCCCGCGGACGCGCGACCAGACACGCCGCTCGGGCTTATCCCCTGTAGCGATCTCCCGGCAGAAGCTGCTCATAGGGGCGGGTGAAGGTCGAAACTTCTCCTGTTTCCGGGTCGCGCCGCGATTCGATAAAGCAGTCAAATTCTGCGTCGTTGCGTTCAGGGTAGTCCGTCCGGGTCTGCCAGCCGGCCCAGCGGGTTTCCTTGCGGGCCATGAGGTGATGTACCACGGCTTCGGCCACATCCACCCTGTCCATGGTTTCGTGCGCGCTCATGAGTTCATGCAGATCCGCCGCCCGCAGGAACTGGAACTGGGATTGCAGCATCTTGATATGCCGCAGCGCGTATTCCAGTCTGGCCTGGCTGGTGCGGTAGAACTGGCTGACGCCGCCCGCATACTCGTCCATAAGACGCTGCAGGCGCTCCTTCATTTCCACGGGCCGCACGCCGTCCTTGTCGCGCGCCAGCAGCGGCGCGTATATCCGGGCCTTTTCCCGTTCCACGGCTTCCATATCCACTTCCGGCAGCGCCGCATTTTTCTCCAGATAGGCAAGGGCCCCGCGCGCCGCGAGCTTGCCTTCGACGCAGCATCCGCCGACGAACTTGTTGGGGTTGCCGCCCGCGGCTTCCCCGGCGGCGAACAGCCCCGGCAGGGTCGTCATGCGCTGCATGTCCACCCAGAAGCCGCCGCCGGTATGCCCGCCGAGGATGTAGGGATCAGAACCGAAAATCTCTATGGGCTCCCGGGTGACATCCTGCCCGCGGCTGGCAAGGAACAGCACGAAGGAGGGGCGCTCGTTCAGATAGTCCTCCATCATGGCCCGTGCCTTTTCCGGGCTCAGATGGGTGGTATCGCAATAGCAGGGGCCGCGGCCCGCGAGCCATTCCTCCATGGGCGCGTTGGCACGGATGTAGCGCGGCGCGGCATCGCCGCCCAGGTCCTCATAGCGGCTCATGACGCGATCGCCCTCCGCATTGATGATGGGCGCGCCGTAGCCGACGGAAATGGTATCCACCGGACCGCAGAAATCCTTGGTGCGCGTGGCTACCCAGCGCTGCTCCAGACTCGTCAGCTCCGCGCCGCAGCGAAAGCCCATGGCATAGCCGCTTCCCACGCAATACGGGCACATCCAGATCTGCGCGCCGCTGTCCGTGGAGTCCGCCGTATAGGACTTGTACAGCGTGCCCGCGCCGCCCGTGCTGATGACGGTTGCTCCGGCGCGGAACACATAGCACTTGCCGTCGCGCACGCCGAAGCCGACGGCGCCGCAGCATTTGCCGTCGCGCATCAGCAGCGCCGTGACGGCTATGCGATTGTAGACCTGCGCCCCGGATTTGATGGCCTGCTCCGCCATGATGGGCTTGAGCTGCTCGCCGTGAATGGAAATGTCCCACTTGCCGCGATAGCGCACGTTGCCCTGCTCGTCCCGCAGAAAAGGCACGCCCCAGCGTTCCAGGTCTTCCACGGCCTCGTTGAGCTCACGGGCATTGGACAGGGCCAGATCCTCGCGCAGAGGGCCGCCGCCCACCTGCGCGCGGCTCCAGCGCACCAGATCTTCCGGCGTCTTGTCCGGGGGAATATAGGTATTGATGGCGTCCATTCCGGCGGAACAGGCGCCGGAACGATGAATCTCCGCCTTTTCCACGATGACGACGCGGGCATCCGGCCGCAGCTTCCCGGCCTCCACGGCCACAAAACAGCCGGCATTGCCGCCGCCGATAATGAGCAGATCCGCATCAACGAAAACGGTTTCCACATCGTCCAGCGACGCGGGCGCAAAGGCGCGCGTATGCGAAACGGCATTGACAGTCATAATTTTCTCCGTTCCCCGTATGTTGAGGTTGTGTGACATTCAGACAGAAAAGGTGAAACGCTCTAAAGCGACCTGTTTTCAGAACGGCCAGGGCGCGGACGCATCCCAGACGGGCAGTCCCCAGAGGGCATACCAGGGAGCCATGACGCAGACGCCGTACAGCATGGCAATCAGGACGGAAACAATCCCGGCGCGGGCATAGTCGCCCGACGAGAAGGTATCCGTGCCGTGCGCGATAACGGCCGCCGTGATCTGCGTCGGCAGGATGTAGGCAAAGGTGTCGGTATCGCAGACCAGCATGGTAAAGGCCACGGGATGCAGGCCCAGCTGCGGGGCCATGGCAAAGACGACGGGGGCCAGCATGGCCACGGCCGCCACATTGGAAAGCATGCCCAGCCGGATGATATGCGTGCCCGCCATCATGGCCAGAATCGTCTGCCACCAGTTCATGCCCACGACCCAGGCGTGAATGTGATCCGCCAGCCACTGGGCAAGCCCGGACTGACTCATGGCGGTCGTCATGGTCATGGCTCCGCCCAGCAGCAGGAAGGTTCCCCAGATGGTCTTTTCCTGCACGGCCTTCCAGGAACAGGGCATCATCCCCGGCGCGAACAGCAGCAGCATGCCCAGCAGGCCGATCACGCCCAGCGGCCAGTGATGCAGCTCACAGATAAAGCTCCCCTTGCCGGTGACGAACAGCAGCCCGGCCACGGCAAAAATCCCCAGCAGGACCTTTTCCGGCATGGTCATGGGGCCCAGTTCCGCGCAGGCCCGACGCAGCGACTCCACGCCGCCCGCAATGCGTACCCCGTCCGTATGGAAGCAGCGGCGCAGCCAGAACTGCGTCAGCACGAACATGCCGAGATAAGGAACCTGCAAAAGCATCCAGTTCAGATAGTTGACGTTCGCGTAGCCGCCTTTTTCAAAAATGCCGATAAGAATCATATTGGGCAGATGGGCCGTCATGATGAACATGCCGCAAATCATGGAGCCGTAGACCAGCGACTGAATCACAATGGCCTTCTTGGCCTCGCGCTCCTCCGGCGTATTGCCCAGCAGATTGCAGACGCCCTGCACTACGGGAAGCAGCGTTGCCGCACGCGCATTGGCCGCCGGCACGAGAAAGCCCAGCACAATATTGACAAAGAACATGCCCCAGATGACGCGGCATACGCTGGAGGCGCGAAAGCGCGCCAGAATGCCCAGAGCAATGCGCCGGTCCAGCCCCACAAGCTGCATGACCGCGCCAATCAGAAAGGCAAAAAGACACAGCCAGATGACGTGATTCGTAAAGCCGGCAAAGATGATTGCCATGGGCGGCTTGCCCCCCTGCCAGGGGATGGCCTGCGTCACCAGCAGCAGGGTGGGAATGGAAATCCCCGTGATGCCCACGGGCATGGCGTCGCTGACCCACATGATGCTGGCCCAGAGCACAATCCCCAGCACGGCCATGCCGTTATGCGTCAGGCCGGGGAAGGGTTCCAGCACGGTCCAGAACAGGAAGAAGAGACACCACGCAAGAAAGAAGCCGGTCAGGACCCGGCAGGGTTTCTTCCCGGTTTTACGAAGATTTTCACAAAAATAGTTCCCGAAACGGGATTCCGAAACCTGCGACGTCATGCGCACCTCCTGTATGACCCCGGACAGCGCCGCCGCAACGCGGCACCGCCTCCGGCACGTCTCCGCGTCCCGCGCCGGAAGCCCCTCTGAACAAGCGCGGCCCCTCCCGCTTCCGGCAGGGTCCTGAAGGGCAGCATACGAAGCCGTTGCCGCAAGTTCTATTTTCCCGCATATAAAAGGCAAAAATTTGAGAAAGAGGGCACAAGCCCGGCGCAACGACGGAGAACGCCGCACAGGCCCGGCCCTTCCCGCGCGCTCCCGGAAGTCACCGCCCTGTGCGGCGGTGATGCTGCGTCTCTCAAGGAAAAAATACTTCGCCCCCTGTTCCGGACTTGCCTGCCGGGGAAAATGGCTGTACCTTCCCAGAAAAATCCCTAAGGAGCTTTTTTTATGAAAAAAGTGCTGACGTTTGTGGCGGTTGCCTGTCTGGGCATGATGCTCTGCGCTTCCGTGTCTTCGGCTGCCGAAGCCAAGACCGAATATTTCACCCTCACCCTTCCTGGCGACTGGAAACAGCCCAAGCCCACGCAGAAGGCCAACGGCGCTACCGCCACCATTGTGGTGAACACCAAAGACAGAACCGCCGTGAGCGTGACGATCACGCCCGTTTCCCTCCCGGCCAAGGAGCTTGCCACCCAGACCCTTAACAATATGAAGACGGGCGGCTTCAAGACCACCGAACCCAAGGCCGTGGGCGACTTCTATGTCGGCGAATTTTCCAAGGGTCCCGCCAAGGGCGTCAGCTACTTCGGCTCCAACGGCAAGGTCGGCAGCGTCATCACCGTTCTGGGCTCCACGCTCGACAGCGGCAAGAAGCTGCTGAACGAAAACTTCAAGTCCGACGACGCCAAGCTCTTCCCCTCTTCCTTCTAGAGCAATTTCAGTTTGAAATGCTTTGCATTTCAAACCATACGGCCTGTCGTTTCGCGGAAAAAACGCAGTTTTTCCGCTCATTTTTGGCCGGGCGGCGCTGTGCCGCCGCCTCGCGTTTCACCTTTTTCAAAGTTGAAATGCTCTAATCACGCCCTGCGGGGCCGCTGCGTAACGCAGGATCAAAAATCGTCCGCATCCTGACGCTCAGCTCCCCCGTTTTTGCGACTTCCGCCGCCCGGGAAACATTCCGTTTCCCGGGCGGTTTTCTTGTGAGGCCCCCGTTTTTTGCCCGCGGCCTTCCGACAGAGGGCGACACCGGGCGGCACGACCGCATTACCTTAAACTTTCCTTTGCCTTTTCCGCCAAAAGGTCGCACAATCGGCACGCGTCGTGCCGCCGCACGGCGCGTTACGGGAACTTCTAGCCTGTGCAGAACCGCCATGAACAGTTTTCTTGCCGCTCTTGTCATCTTGTTGTGCAGTGCGACGCTGACCGGCATTCTGGCCCTGCTGCCGCTGACGGACGAGCGGGCGCGCTGGGCGCGCCTCGCGGGGGCCGGGGGAGCGGTCCTGGCTTCGCTGGCCGGCCTTGCCGGCGTGCTTTTTCAGCTGGGACAGGAGCCCGTCACGGCCGCCGTGCCGTGGGGGCTGCCCTTCGGCAGCGGCATCGTCGGCCTTGACGGCCTGAGCGCCCTTTTTCTTCTGCCCGTCTTCGGCCTCGGCCTGACCTGCGCCTGCTCCGGGCATATCGCCCTGCGCCATGTTCCGGCGGCCGAACATAATCAGCCCGCGCACTGGTTCTTCTTCCTGCTGCTGCTGTTCGGCATGGCGCTGGTCATGAGCGCCCGCGACGCCGTGCTCTTTCTGGTGGCCTGGGAAATCATGTCCCTGTCGCCCTTTTTTCTCATTGATTTCAACGACGAGGACGGCAACGTCCGCGATGCGGCCTGGGTCTATCTGGTGGCGGCGCATCTGGGCGTCGTGCCGCTCATGGCCTTCTGGGCCTTCCTCTGGCAGCAGGGCGGAGCCACGGACTTTGCCGCGCTGGCGGGCGTGGGCGCACAGCTCGGTCTGCCGCTTCTGAGCACGCTCTTTCTGCTCTCGCTGGCCGGCTTCGGCGCCAAGGCCGGTCTGATGCCCCTGCACGTCTGGCTGCCGGAGGCCCATCCCGCGGCCCCCAGCCATATTTCCGCCCTGCTCTCCGGGGCCATGATCAACGCCGGGCTGTACGGCATGATTCGCAGTCTGGACTTCTTCGGTCCTCTGCCGGAAACCCCGGGCTGGTGGGGCTGGCTGGTGCTGATCATGGGTATCGCCACCGGCTGCGTGGGCATCCTCAAGTCTCTGGCCCAGAGCAACATCAAGCGGATGCTGGCCTATTCCAGCGTGGAAAACATGGGCATCATGCTGATCGGCTTCGGCACGGTCCTTGTGGGCGCGCAGCAGGGCAACGCCGGGCTGACGGCTCTGGGCTTTGCCGCCTGCCTGATGCACATGCTCAATCACGCCTCCTTCAAGGGGCTGCTCTTCCTCTGCGCCGGCGAAGTTCTGCACGCCACCGGCTCCGTGCGCATGGAGCAGATGGGCGGCCTGCAGAAGCGTATGCCGCTGGTCGGCGCGGCCTTTGCGCTGGGTGCAGCCTCCATTGCCTGTCTGCCGCCCTTCAACGGCTTCATGGGCGAATTTTCTCTGGTGCTGGCCCTGCTGGACGGCGCGCGCACGCCCGTCCCCGAGACCTCGCTCGGTCTGCTCTTTTCGCTGGTGGCCGTGACCTTTATCAGCGGCCTTGCTCTCGTCGCCTTTGCCAAGGTCTACGGCATCACCTTTCTTGGCGAACCGCGCAGCGACATTGCCCGTTCGCCGCACGCGCCGTCCGCCCGCTCTCTCTGGCCGCTGGCCCTGCCCGCTCTGGCCTGCATTGCCGGGGGGCTGGCCGGTCCTCTGCTGCATGACGCCATAGCGCCTGCCGCCCGGCAGCTGGCGCAGCAGCTCGTCCCGGCCGGAGGCACGCCCGCGGGCGCGCTGGAAGGTGCGCGCGCCAGTCTGGCCACGGCTACGATGGCCGGCTGGCTGCTGCTCCTGCTGACCGTCGCGGCGCTGGCCGTGCGCCGTCAGCTTCTGCGCGGTCGCGTCAGCAGTGTGCCCACCTGGGGCTGCGGCTATCAGTACGGCAACGCCCGCATCCAGTATACGGACAGTTCCTTCAGCGAGCCGCTGTCCCGTCTCTTCGGGCCCATCATGGGACTGAAGGTCCGCCTCCGGCATGACGAGGCCGCCCTGTTCCCGCACGGTTCATCGGTGCAGATCAGCGCGCCGGATCGTCTGCGCAGCGGTCTCTTTTCGCCGCTCTTTGCCGCTATTGAGCGTTTGTGCAATGCCTGCAAAATCATTCAGCACGGCAAAATCCATCTTTATATTCTCTACATCTTCGTCACTACGGTGGCGCTGCTCGTGTGGGGGCTGAACCAATGAACGGCGTATACTTCCTTCATCTGGCACTGGCGCTGCTGCTGGCTCCGCTCTTTACGGGCATCATCAACCGCGTCAAAGCCAAAGTGGCCGGACGGCACGGCAAGCCCCTGCTGCAACTCTATTACGACCTCTTCAAGCTGCTGCGGCGCGGCGAAGCCCGCAGCACCAGCAGCACATGGGTCTTTGCCGTGGCTCCCGGAATCGGTCTTGCGGCGACGCTCTGCGCGCTGGCGCTGCTGCCTCTGGGCGGCGCGGCCTCGCCCCTGCGCTTTCAGGGGGATTTCTTTCTGGCCGCCTATCTGCTCGGGCTCGGCCGCTTTGCCATGATCCTTGCGGCGCTGGACACGGCCTCGCCCTTCGAGGGCATGGGAGCCAGCCGCGAAGCCTGCTTTTCCGCGCTGGCCGAACCGGCGCTCTTCCTCTGCTTCCTGACGCTGGCCAACATCGCCATAGGCGCGGCAGGCGGCACGGCGGACGCCCCCTCCCTCAGCCTCTCTTCCATGTTCGCGGGGCAGGCTCCCGCCGCCTGGCTCTCCGGTCGCGCCGAGCTGGCGCTGATCCCCGTGGCCCTCTTTGCCCTGCTGCTGGTGGAAAACTGCCGCATCCCTGCGGATGACCCCACCACGCATCTGGAACTGACCATGATTCACGAGGCCATGATCCTGGATCATTCCGGCCCCAATCTGGCCCTGATTCTCTACGGGGCGGCGCTCAAGCTCTGGCTCTTCGCCGGGCTGACGGCAGGTATCCTCCTGCCCGCCCTGCCCTTCTGGCCCGGCCTGCTCTGCCACCTCGTGACCATGTTCGTACTGGCCGCGCTCGTGGGGCTTGTGGAATCCGTCATGGCCCGCCTGCGGCTGGTGCGCGTCCCCCGGCTCATCGGCGGCGCGGGGGCCCTGGCCGCCCTGACCCTGATTCTGAGTCATGTGCGTTAGGGAATTGAAGTTTTGGGGGGAAGGGAAACCCCTCTGCTAGCGCGAGAGGTGTTTCCCTTCCCCCCAAGCCCCCTATCCCTTCCCCAGCGCGCTTTTATCAGAAGAATGAAAGGCGTGGGGACGCGAGGGCTTTCCGTAGACCTGCCGTCCCCCGGAGAGAAAAAACTGCCCGCAAAAAACGGCCTCAGATATGCCTGACAAGGAAATGTTATGTCCGTCCTGCTTCTGCTGCTCTTTTTGCTGCTGCTGAACAATCTGCTCCTGCTGGGAACGGATCGTCTGGCCGGCATGAACAAACTGGTTGCCGTCCAGGGGTGCCTGCTGGCGGCGCTGCTCATCAGCCTTGATCACCTGCTGATCGGCGTGGCAATCCTGCTGATCAAGGGCGTAGGCCTGCCGCTGCTGCTGCGCCGCACGCATTTGCGCATTGGCGCGCCTTCGTCCGTGCCGCCGCACCTGCCCTATGCCGCCGCGGTACTGGCGGGCATGATCGGCCTTGTCTTTGCCCTCTGGCTGGAAAAGCAGCTCCCCCTGCCGCAGGGCTTTTTCCCGCCCTTCCTGCTGGCCACGGCGCTGGGCACGCTGTTCTGCGGCCTGCTGCTCGTCATCGGCCGGGCGTCGGCCCTCTCGCAGGTCATGGGCTATCTGGTGACGGAAAACGGCATCTTCCTGCTGGGCACGCCCCTCATGAGCGCCGGGGCCGTCTGGTTTGAGCTGACTCTGCTGCTCGACCTCTTTGTAGCCGTCTTTGTCATGGGCATTGCCATCAACCATATTTCCAGCAAATTTGAAACCATAGACGTAGGCCGCTTCCGCAGCCTCAGGGATTGATCGCCATGCTAGAAGCCCTGCTGATTCTGCCGCTGCTGGCGGCGGCGCTGATGATGATCATTACCAGAGCCGCCACGGGCCGCACGCTGCTTGTGGCCGCCGCCATCCTGCACGCCGTGCTGACCGCCGCCGTGCTGCGCCGCATCATCGAAGGAAACGCGCCGTCGGCCTTCGGCGGCCTGCTCGCCCCCGATATGCTGGGCGGTCTTTTCCTCGGCATTGCCTCGGCCCTCTTCCTCGTGTCCTCCATCTATGCCGTCGGCTACCTCAAGGCGGAGGAAGGGCTCGGCGAACGCGCCCACATGAAGACCGGCGAACGCTTTACCAACGCGCCGGAACGCCGCTTCACGGCCTGCCTGTGCATCTTTCTCTCGGCCATGACGCTTGTCACCTGCACGCGCCATCTCGGCGCGCTCTGGGTCGGTATCGAGGCGACCACGCTGGCTTCCGCGCCGCTGATCTATTTCCACCGGCATCGGGAATCTCTCGAAGCCACATGGAAATATCTGATCATCTGCTCCGTGGGCATTGCTCTGGCCCTGATCGGCAACCTCCTGCTCTCGCTGGCCTTTGCCGGCAACGGGCTGGAAAGCGCCAACGAAGCCGCGGATCAGCTCTCCGTCCTTCAGAAGCTCGCACACGGCGTCACGCCCGGCGATCCGGCCGTGCCCTGGCTCAAGGCGGCCTTCATTTTCTTTCTGGTGGGCTACGGTACCAAGATGGGCCTTGCCCCCCTGCACAACTGGCTGCCCGACGCCCACAGTCAGGCCCCCTCGCTGGTGTCCGCCCTGCTTTCCGGCGCGCTGCTCAACTGCGCGCTGCTCGGTATCCTGCGCGGCCATCAGATTCTGCTGGCCGCCGGTCTGGGGGGATTCAGCGCCCGCCTGCTGCTCTTTTTCGGCCTGCTGTCGCTGATTACGGCCGCCATCTTCATTGTGGGACAGGGCCACTACAAGCGTCTGCTCGCTTATTCCAGCGTGGAGCACATGGGCATTCTTGCCTTCGGCATCGGCCTTGGCGGCGTGGCCGTTCAGGGGGCCATGCTCCATGCCCTCTGCCACTCCCTGACAAAGTGCATGCTCTTCCTGCTGGCGGGCAACATCCTCACCCGCTACCATACCCTTTCCAGTTACGACGTGCGGGGCATGCGCTGGTCCATGCCCTTTACCACAGTTCTCTGGGCAGGCGGTTTCCTCGCCATTGTCGGCTCCCCGCCCTTCGGGCTGTTCGTCAGCGAACTCTGGATCTTCAAGGGCGCGCTGGCACAGGGACAGTGGCTCGTCGGCACCCTCTATCTGGTGCTGCTGGCCGTCATCTTCGTGGGCATGAGCGTCCCGGTGCTGCGCATGATACAGGGCTCCCGTCCGCCGGACGTGCCCCGCGCCACCCGTGAACCGCTGCTCAGCGTCCTGCCCCCTCTGGCGCTGGGTCTGACCGTTCTCCTTCTTGGTCTGTATGTGCCGCAGGGGCTGCGGCATGTTCTGGCACAGGCCGCGCGCAGCATCGGAGGCTAGGCCATGCGTTTTCCCTATACCCGGAGTGTCAATATTGCCGAAGTGGAAGAGCTGCGCGGCGCGCGCTGGCGGGAAGAGACGGGCGCGCTCCTTGACGCGGGCTGCCGTCTGCTGGCGCTCTTCGCGCTGCCGGGCGAAAGCCCCGACGATGCGCGCAAAAGTCTGTGCAGCCTCCTCTGTCACGACGAGGACGGCAGCCTGCACATTCTGCGCAGCGAGCCCCTTTCCGGTTACGCGTCCCTGACGCCCCAGTATCCGCAGGCGCACCTTTTCGAGCGGGAACTCTGCGAACGTTCCGGCGTCATGCCCGCCGGGCATCCGTGGCTCAAGCCCGTGCGCTTCAATGCCCCCTGGCCCGCCGATGCCGCCGAACGCCGCCCCGGCCCGGCGGAAAACGATTTCTTCCGCGTGGAAGGCGCGGAAATCCACGAAGTCGCCGTGGGCCCCGTGCATGCGGGCATCATCGAACCCGGGCACTTCCGTTTCCAGTGCCTCGGCGAAACCGTGCTCCATCTGGAGATATGTCTCGGTTTCCAGCATCGCGGCGCTGAAAACCTCTTTCTGCGCGCCGCCCCGCGCCGACGGATGTCGCTGGTGGAATGTCTTGCGGGCGACACCAGCATCGGCCATGCCACCGCCTACTGCACGGCCCTCGAACGCCTCGCGGGCATCGTCGTGCCGCCCCGCGCCCGTCTTCTCCGGCGCGTGGCTCTGGAACTGGAGCGTCTTGCCAATCACATAGGCGATCTGGGAGCCATCGGCGGCGATACCGGCTTTCTTCCCTCCTCGGCATGGAACGGCCGCATCCGCGGCGACGTGCTCAATACCACCGCCGTTCTCTGCGGGAACCGCTTCGGCCGGAATCTCCTCTGCCCCGGCGGCGTGCGTCAGGACCTTTCCGCCGACGAATGCGCCGACGCCCTCGCCCGTCTTCAGGCGGCCTATCGCGACGCCCGCGCCTCCGTGGACGTCATGCTGTCCAGCCCCAGCGTCCACGATCGTCTGGAAGGAACCGGCCCGGTCAGCCCGGAAACGGCCCGTTCTCTCGGTCTTGTCGGCATGGCGGCCCGCGCCTGCGGCCTGCCCGTGGACGCCCGCTTCACCCAGCCTCTGGGCCCTGAACCGCAGGAGGCAGCCGCCCCCGTGGTGGAACGCAGCGGGGACGTTCTGGCCCGCACGCTCGTCCGCAGCCGCGAACTGGATGTTTCCACGGCTCAGGCCACGGCGGATCTCAAGGCCCTTGCCGCCGAAAGCCCCTCGCCCGTACAGGCCGAACTGCCCGACGCCCTGCCGCCGCTCCATCTGGCCGTGGCACAGGTAGAAGGCTGGCGCGGCGAAATATGCCACCTGCTCATGACGGATGCCACAGGACGACCGGCCTTCTTCAAGGCCATTGATCCTTCCTTCCACAACTGGCAGGGGCTGGCTATGGCCCTGCGCGGGCAGCAAATCTCCGATTTTCCCCTCTGCAACAAGAGTTTCAATCTGTCCTATTGCGGCTTTGACCTTTAGAGGCCATTCCCCCTCTCCCGCGACAGGTTGAAAAAATTTCAGAAAAAGGGATGCCCATGTTCCGCATCATCGCCGAACGTTTCCGGCAGAAATACCGTACGGCCCTCTACCCCAAGGCAGATCCGACCCTGCCCGCCCGCTATCTGGGCGTGCCCCGGCTGCGTGCCGTGGATTGCGGTTCCTGCACCGCCTGCGCCCGCGTCTGTCCTTCCGGGGCCATTACCCCCCGTCCCGAGGGCGGCCCGCAGCTCGACATGGGGCGCTGTCTGTTCTGCGGCGCCTGCCGCGATGTCTGCCCGCAGGAGGCCATTGCCTTCAGCCGCGATTACCGGGTGGCCGCCTTCAATCGCGAAGACCTGCTGATCACCCCGGAAAAGCCCTTTTCCGGCGTCGGCACGCCGCAGCGCGATTACGGACTCTATCGCCGCTCCCTCTCCCTGCGCGAAGTCAGCGCCGCGGGCTGCAATGCCTGCGAAGCCGACACCAACGTGCTCGGGACTCTGACCTATGACCTCGGCCGCTTCGGCATCGGTTTTGCCGCGTCGCCGCGCCATGCCGACGGCGTGCTCGTCACCGGGCCCGTCAGCCGCAACATGCGCGCCGCCCTGCTCGATACCTACGCCGCCGTAGCCGAGCCAAAAATCGTCATCGCCGTGGGCAGCTGCGCCATCTCCGGCGGCCTCTTCCAGCCCTCGCCCGAATGCGGCGACGGCGTTCCCACCCACCTGCCCGTGGATCTCTACGTCCCCGGCTGCCCCCCCAGCCCGTGGAGCATCCTCGACGCCCTCCTCGCCATCTCCGGCCGGAACAGGAAGTGATGTTTTTTTCGGGGGG
>DXFI01000006.1 GCA_019114565.1 Candidatus Desulfovibrio intestinigallinarum
AGACGGCCTTGCCGGGGGGCCGGGCAGCGAGGCTCGGAAAAAGTAGTTCCCGGATACAGGTGGGCAGATGACAGGGGTAGACGCGGGCGTCAACCTGTATGCGGGGCGCACCAACGAGGGCAGGTTTTTTCTGCAAAAAAAGCCCCGCATCGCATCCTTCGTTTCGGGGGTCTCCAAAACGAAGATACCAACAACGGGATTACAATTTCACACGTTGTGGGCGATAACGGGGCCAGTCATATGACTGGTTTCAGTCTGTCAGACGCCACCGTTCCTGTCAACGGCACAGTCCCCGACATTTCGACCGCCGCTGAACCTCCGGCTCCGTCGCGTATGACGCCGGAGGCGGCGCGACAGGCGGAAGCCGGAGCGCTTGCCGGACAGGACGAGAGCCTGCGGCAGCGTCTGGCGGACGTGGAGAAGCGGGGCGCGGTTGATGCCGGAGAGACGGCGGCCCGCACGGAAGACGGCCTTGCCGGGGTTCCGGGCAGCGAGGCCCGGAAAAAGTAGTTCCCGGATACAGGTGGCAGGGGGCGGAGCATTTCAAGCTGAAATTGCTCTATTGAAGGGGGAGAACAAGAAAGGGCGGCTCGTCATCGTTACCAGCAGACTCAAATACTGGGGTTTCGGAGCCGCCCATACGGGCAGAGGGCGCGGCCTCTCCCGTGTCTTCCACTCTGGCAGAGGAAGGCGCGGGCGTCAATCTGCATGCGGGAGCGCGCCAACGAGGGCAGGTATTTTCCACCAAAAAAGCCCCGTGTCGCGTCCTCCATCCCGGCGGTCAACGAGGATGAAGATACCGGCCGGGGGATTTTGATCTCACACCCGGCGGGCGATAACGGGGCCAGTCATAAGACTGATTTCAGTCTGTCAGACGCCGTCGTTCCTGTCAATTGCTCTCGGCGTTTTGAGTATCCCGGAACCTCCGGCTCCTTAGGGTCAGGACTCATTATCAGATGTAGAATCCCCGGCATATTTCCCTATTCATGATATGAAAATAAAACATCATCGCAGGTTACAGAAAAATCCATCTTTCCCAGTCAGACCCGGTGCGCGGGTTTTGGGGAGGATGGGGGAGTTTGAGGGGGAAGGAACCCCTTTTTGCCGCGAGCAAAAGGGGTTCCTTCCCCCTCAAAAAAACATAATGAGTCCTGAGCCTAAAGGAGCGGACATGATCGAACCATCGGGCGTAACGGAAGACGTGGCGGCGGACATGGCGGACGCCGTCGGGCAGGAAGGGGAGGCCGCGCGGCGCGCGAGCCTGAAGGAGCGGCGCTTCATGCTGGCCGCCGTGCGCCGGGACGAAGCCCTGCGGGATATTCGCGGCGCCCAGGCCGGGGGAGCGTCCTTTCTCGACGGTGTGACGGCGCTGCTGGCGGGCGGTCCGTCCGCGCGGGCGGGGGAGCCCGTGGGGGAACGCTGGCGCGCAATCTTTGCCGCGTGGGCCGATCCGCTGACGCGGCATCTGGACGGCATCGACGCGGACGATATGGGCAGGGGCGGCGTGCTGCGGCTGATGCGCGGCGACAAGGCCTTTCACGATGCCGTGCTGACGGCCCTGTGCGAGCAGGACGCCGCAACGGAGCCGCAGGCGCGGAAAGCGGCGGACATCATCGGCGCATATGCGGACGAGGCGCGGCAGCGTTTTGTGCTGGCCGGCGGCGACATGCCCTTTCTTCACGGCTGGACGCCGTTGCTGCACGACGCGGAAAAGTTGTTCAGGGCCGGGCCGGAAGTCTGGCAGAGGGAGCTGCTGCCCCTGCTGGACACGGAACGCACCTTCGGCCGGGATGCCGCCGATGCCGACAGGGTGCGGGACGTGCTTTCCGGCATGCACGCGGTGCTGACTCTGGGCGGGAATCCCTTTCTTGCCGGTTCCGGCGGCGCAATCGCCGCGCCGGAACACTGCCGCCTGCTGTTCTTCAGGAGCGGCCGGGATGCCGTCGCCTACAATGACCGCTTCGGCGCGGGCAATCTGTTTGACGCCGTGCTGCTTTTTCTTGAGCGCATGGCTCGGGCGGTCGCGCTCATGGAGCGGCTGGGGCCGAACCCGGAAGCGACCGTGCGGGGGCTGCTTGCCGAGGAAAGCGCGCGCATTCAGGCCGATCCGGCGCTCGATCCGGCGGCGCGGCGGAAGCAATGCCGGGAACTGGACGCCGCCATGATGCGCGATGCCGACGGCCCGACCGGCGGCCTTGCGGTGACGCTGCTGGACGCGCTGGCGGGCGAGGGGCGGGAATGCGTCTTTCCCCGGCGGGGAAAGGCGGCCTCTCTGCTGCGCGTCGGCCGCACGCTGGAGCAGCTCGGCAGGAAACAGATGCGCCCTCTGGAGGACGCTTTTTCCAGGGCGCGAAGGCTTCGTTGCGACGGCGGAACATGGCCGCAGGCCGTCGGGGAAAGCGTTCTGCGCTATCTTGAAAACTGGGAGGACGAAGCGGCGCGGCGCGCCGCTGCCGGGCAGGCCGCGGATTTTCTTGACGCCCTGACGGACAGTCTGGCGGGAGGCTGGGATACCGGCGCGCATGCGGTCGGTTTCATTCAGCATGCGCGGCAGTGGCGGCTCCGCTGGACGGGCCTTGACTGGATTACGGAACTGGGCCGGGAGGCCTGCGGTCTGTGGCTGTCGCGTTCTCTCGGGAAGGCGGCGGATCAGACGCTGGACGCGCTGCCCCCGGACGTGCGCGCCCTGCTGGACAGACACGGCGTGGACGCGGCCCGCTGGGACGCGCTGCGCGGCATGTGCGCCGGGGATGACGCGGGACGGCGTTGTTTTCTGCCGCTGGATGTTCCGCCCGATGCCGCGAAGCTGGAAGCTCTGCTGCCGGAAGACCTGCGGGGGGACGCG
>DXFI01000086.1 GCA_019114565.1 Candidatus Desulfovibrio intestinigallinarum
ACCTGTGAATAGAGCCTCTTCAGTTTGAAACGCTGTGCGCTTCAAACCATACGGCCTGTCGTTTCGCTGAAAAGGTTTTTCCGCTCACTTCGGGCCGGACGGCGCTGTGCGCCTCGCGTTCTGTCTTTTTCAAAGGCACAACGCTGTAAGACGTTGTTCAAGGGTAGGCGAAGCGCCCTTTTTTGGCAATCGCCGCCGCAGACGCAAAGGACTCCCAAGGAACAGAACTATGGATTCATGGTTGACAGCCGTTATTCTCAGCATTGTGGAAGGACTGACGGAGTTTCTGCCCGTCTCTTCGTCCGGGCATCTCATTCTTGCGGGCGATCTGCTCGGCTTTTCCGGCGATAAGGCGGCCACCTTTCAGGTCGTCATCCAGCTGGGGGCCATCATGGCCGTGGTCGTCCTGTACTGGAAACGCTTCTGGGGCCTGCTCAAGCCGACGCCCGGCGTTGCCTTTTCCGGCCTGCGCGGCATCGGTCTGCTTATGCTGACCTCTCTGCCGGCCTGCGTTCTGGGCCTGCTGCTGCATTCCACCATCAAGCACCTGTTCACGCCCTTTTCCGTGCTGTGTGCGCTGGCCGTAGGGGCCGTCACCATGATTGTGGTGGAAAAGCGCCCGCACACGCCGCGTTATATCACGCTTGACGAAATGACGCCCAAACTGGCTCTTGGTATCGGCTGCTTCCAGTGCCTTGCCCTGTGGCCCGGCTTTTCCCGCTCCGCTTCCACCATCATGGGCGGCATGCTGCTGGGCGCAAAGCGTTCGCTGGCCGCCGAATATTCCTTCATTGCAGCCGTGCCCATCATGGTTGCCGCCACGGGCTACGATTTGCTGAAAAGCTGGCATCTGCTCAGCGCCGCGGACGCGCCTTTCTTTGCCATCGGCATGATCGGTTCCTTCCTCTCGGCGCTGCTGGCCATCAAGGTATTTATCGCGCTGGTAAGCCGCATGACGCTGATTCCCTTCGCCATCTATCGGCTGATTCTTGCGCCGCTGGTGTATATTTTTATGGTGAACTAAAAAAAATACTTGCCAAGCGGCGCAACGTTCGCTATATACCTCCCTGTCGCTGATGAGCGATACATGGCAAGGTAGCTCAGTTGGTCAGAGCATGCGGTTCATACCCGCAGTGTCGGGGGTTCAAATCCCTCCCTTGCTACCAGAAAACAACAGCCCCGAAGCCCGCAAGGCTCCGGGGTTTTTTGTGCCAAAATCCGGCCGATGCTATTTCCGCCTGAAAATCCGGCAGAGCAGGGGAGAGACTTAGAGCATTTTCCAGTTTGAAATGCTTTGCATTTCAAACCATACGGCCTGTCGTTTCGCGGAAAAAGCGCAGTTTTTCCGCTCAGTTCGGGCCGGGCGGCGCAGTGCCGCCGCCTCGCGTTTCACTTTTTTCAAAGGTGAAACGCTCTAAAAAAGCAAATTCGCCAAATTTTTACTTGACCAGAACGCATCTCTTGCGTATATCTCTCTTTCGTTGCTGAGAGCAACGAAACATGGCAAGGTAGCTCAGTTGGTCAGAGCATGCGGTTCATACCCGCAGTGTCGGGGGTTCAAATCCCTCCCTTGCTACCAGAAAGCAATAACCCCGAAGCCGTAAGGCTCCGGGGTTTTTTTGTGCCAAAATCCGGCCGATGCTATTTCCTCCTGAAAATCCGGCAGGGCAGGGGAGCGCATCTGATTACTTTTGCGGCGCAGTGCCGCCGCCTCGCGTTTCACCTTTTTCAAAGGTGAAACGCTCTGAAAAAGCGCGTTGGGGGAAGAATGGGGAGCCCGGGGGGAAGAACTAACGCCTTTCCTTTGGAAAGGCTGGCCCCTTGCGCGCCAGCTAAGGGGATTTCCTTCCCCCCGGATAAGCAGCGGATTAAACGTGAAGCAGTACGGTCAGGGGGAGATCGCCGAGTACGGCCCGCCCGCCCAGCGCATCCAGCTCCAGAAGGAAGCAGCTGCCGACCACGGACGCGCCGCACAGGCCCGCAAGTTGCAGCATGGCTTTCAGGGTTCCGCCAGTGGCAAGGACATCATCCACCACAAGCACGCGATCGTCCGGAGAAAGGGCGTCCGTGTGCATGCAGAGGCTGTTGGAGCCGTATTCCAGATCATAGGCAACCGTATGGCAGGCGCACGGCAGTTTGCCGGGCTTGCGCACAGGCACCAGACCGATGCCCAGCTGACAGGCCAGCGGCGCGGCAAAGAGGAAGCCGCGCGCTTCCGGAGCAAGAATCTTTGTGGGCGCAAGCGGCAGGACCGCCTCGTACATCTGCCGGACAGCCTGCGCAAAGGCCTGCCCGTTGCCCAGCAGGGGCGAAATATCGTAAAAGAGAATGCCCGGCTTGGGCGTATCGGGAACAGTGCGAATAAAATCCTGAAGAATCATGCGGCCGTCCTTGTTTATTTCTTATTCTGGGGTTGAGACGCCGCGGCAAGGCCTTCGTCGGGATGCAGAATCTTTGTCATGGTGGCGACCATGCCCGCCACATCGCCGACGTTGGCCGGAATAATGGTCGTCGTCCCGTTCTGGGCCAGCGCGCCGAACTTTTCCACGTAGGCTTCGGCAAGGCGCAGCTGGGCGGCGGAAATGCCGTTGCCCGTTCCGAGCTGCTGAGCCACCAGGGCCAGACCTTCCGCCGTGGCCTGCGCCACGGCGCGAATCTGTGCCGCTTCCCCTTCCGCCATATTGATCATGGCCTGCTTCCGGCCCTCGGATTCGGCAATGGCCGCAGCCTTGGAGCCTTCGGCCAGATTGATCTGCGACTGCTTTTCGCCTTCGGACTGCGCGATGACGGCGCGCTTTTCACGTTCGGCGCGCATCTGCTTTTCCATGGCCTGCATGACGCTGCTCGGCGGCGTAATATCCCGGATTTCATAGCGCAGCACCTTGACGCCCCAGGGCGATGTCGCGGCATCCAGCGCTTCCACCACTTCCTGATTGATTCGTGTGCGCTCTTCAAAGGTTTTGTCCAGCTCCAGCTTGCCGATGGCCGAACGCAGAGCCGTCTGCGCCAGCTGAATAGCGCCCCATTCATAATCGGAAATGCCGTAGGCGGACTTTTCCGGCGTAATGATTTGCAGATAAAGCACGCCGTCAATATCAACGCTCACGTTGTCGCGCGTGATGCAGGTCTGCTTGGGAACGTCCAGCACCTGCTCCTTGAGAGAGCGCTTGTAGGCCACGCGATCAAAAAAGGGAATAAGCACATGAAAACCCGCGTGCAGCACGCCGCGGAATTTGCCCAGCCGCTCCACCACATAGGCGGAACGGTTGGGCACGATGATAAGGGCGCGCATCAGAAGAATCACGCCCAGACAAATCAGAAAAATGATCAGCCCCCAGGACTGAAGAAGATACATACCCCATCCCATAGAGTCCCCGTACATAGTTACCTCCCGAATGTTTTCGTACCAGAGCTTCTTGGCCTGTCTTTCCGCGAAAAAAGCGCTGTTTTTCCGCTCTACAGGGTCGCCGCGCCATTTTCATCTTCTTTCAGCGCGCGAACCTGCAGCACAAGGCCGTCTCCCGGCAGAGCTCCCAGAATGACGACAGGCGTTCCGCCCGGCAGATATTCTCCGGGCGTTTCCGCCACGGCCCGCCAGAAGGAACCGCCAACCTCCACAACTCCCGGCTGATTCCCGGAAATCTCTTCGCACAGCCGCCCCCGCCGGCCTTCGAGGGGATGTTCCGGACTTTCTCCGGCGGCAACCGCCGTTCCCCCGAAGATCCTGCGCCAGCGCCGACGCGCAACGACAAGGCTCAGCAGGGACATGGACACGAAACAGACGGCCTGCCAGAGCGGCTCCTGAACGGCCAGAGCCGCAAGCGCCGTTACCAGCGCCCCCAGAGCAAAAAAAAGAAAAACGGCAATGGGGAAGCATGCTTCCACAATGCCGAAAATCAGAGCGGATATAAGCCAGAATGTGGCGCTCATGGCGTCTCCTTGAAGCGTAAAAGCCCGCATGGATAACTTGATATATTTCTTTACTCCTACACGGATTTATCCGCAGCGTCTACATGCCGTCGCGCGGAGGCATGAGAGCCCCGCCGGAGCGGGGCTGTGCAAAAAACGGAAACAGTATTTACTTGCAGACCCTTTCATAACGAAAGATATCTGGTGCAAGAGCGTGACACTGCCGGACGTCTTCCATGTTAAGAGGCGTATCCCGCAGCTCGCGGCACAGCGACTGGAGACAGGCAATCTTTCTTTTCACGGCATCCAGACAGGCCCCGGACAGAGAACCCTCCTCCGGCTTCTCATAACGACTGAATTCCACAGCCAGCTGATAGCTGTCATCCAGAAGAAATCGTATATCGATGGGGTAAAGATACTGTCGCGTCAAATCATCTTCCAGTCTTGCCTCGGCGGATTTAAGAAGCAGCAAAGCCCGGGGAATATACAAGGCGGCCTCATAGTAGCGAGTGGACGCCTCTGAATACTGCCGTCGTTCTCGCAGCCTGTCCGCTTTCGCCTGCAAATAAACCATATTCCGAAAAGATACGGCTCTTTCCTGAGGACTGAGCTTTGCAAGCAGTTCGGCAAAAAGACCGGCCCTGTATTCTGGTTGCAGCTCCTTGACGCTTCTACCCTGCGCATACAGCTCATAAAGATCGCTGCGGGTATCCCGCGGCCCGATACCGCTTTCCTGCGCGCCTGCGCTGACGGCAATCGCTGAAAAAAGAAAAACAGACACCGCTATCTTCCTGAACATAGTCGCCCTCCGCATCTGAGCGCTTTGCTATTGAAAAGGCAGGCAGGAACTCGCCACGGCGAACGGACGCCTCTGTTACCTGTAGTAACCTCCACAGAGCGGCGCAAGCCGGACAGGACAGCGATGCAAAAGGCACAACTTTTGGAAAAAGGAAAAGCCGCCCGCCGTAAACGAAAAAAGGCAGCTACGTTTCCGTAACTGCCTGATATTCTGGTACCGGGAGCGAGACTTGAACTCGCAAGGGCGTGAACCCGGCGGATTTTGAGTCCGCTGCGTCTACCAATTCCACCATCCCGGCGAAAGGAACAAAGGTAATCTACAGAACAGACTCCTGACCGTCAAGCAGAAAAATCCATTCCGTAAATTTTTTCGGACGGCTAGCGGCGCTTGCGGCACATCAGATAGATGACATAAATACACACGATGATGCCGATCCCGGAATAAAGGATACCGTCTATCGCCACTGGGGCCTCCTTCACGCGCTCCGCCGTACGAGCGGAACGCCGTTGTCACGAAGAAAAAGAAATCGGCGGACTTTCCTGACGCCTGCCGGCAGGAAAAAGCCGCGCTCACAGTGGTGATTATAGGCTTTTTCCCCGCGCTCGTCCATTAGGATCAGGACTCATTATCAGGTGTCGATTTTCCGGGATATTCATCCATGTAAGGATATGAAAAAAAATAAAATATCATTACATGTTACAAAAAAAGTCCATTTTTACCCGTCAGACACGGTGCGCGGGTTTGGGGGAGGATGGGGAGTTTGAGGGGGAAACCAGTGGAACGCCTTTCCACGCTTCGCTGCGGAAAGGCTGGGCCCTTTTTGCCGCGAGCAGCGACCCGACGGGCGGCCGCAGGCCGTG
>DXFI01000087.1 GCA_019114565.1 Candidatus Desulfovibrio intestinigallinarum
ATTGCCTTCCACAAAGAGGACGGAAAAGGTATCCGGCCCCGAGGGGGCCGCGTCGGCGGGCGTTTCCCGCAGACGCCATGCGCCATAACCCAGCAGCAGGACGATGAGCAGCAGACCGGCGCCGCGCCGGCGGGCGGCTTTGCCGGGCCAGCAGAGAGCCAGAGCGGCGGCTGTCCAGAGCGCGCCGACCATGCAGGCCCCGACGCTGTCCGCCGCCTGCGTCAGTATGGGCCAGGCCGTCAGCGCTCCGGCAAGCGGCAGCCAGGGAAAACCGGCCACAACGGCGAAGAGCCATTCCAGGGAATACCATGTCGCGGCAAGGCCCGTTATGAACATCAGGGCCGTGCGCTGCCGCAGGTGAAAGGCCGCCAGAGAAAACAGCCCTCCCGCGGCCGCCAGACAGGCCGAAACGAACAGAGCGCAGGGAACGGCCAGAGGCCAGGGCAGACCGCCCACATTGTGCACCGGCAGCGCCAGCCAGTAGAGGGCCGCCGCATGCCCGGCCCAGGCGCAGAGCCAGCCCCGGCGCAGCGCAGCGCCGCGACTGGCGGCAGACACGCCCAGCAGGGCAAGGCACAGGGGGTAGAGCAGCACCAGCGGCGGAAGTGAGACGGCATCATTGGCAAAGCCTGCCCAGAGGGCCAGCGCACCCGGCACGCCTGTCAGGAAGGCTCCGCGCGCGGTCCGGCAGAATTCGGGAGGGGATGGCAGGAGAGACGGCTGCAACGACATGGCTTTCCTTGCTGAGTGAACAGAAAAGGAGCGCCTTGCGGTTTTTGCGGCAAAGCGCTCCGGGGAAAAATAGCATCCGTCCGGGGCCGTCGCACTGGACGGGCGGAAGCCGGACAGACAGAGCGTTTTCCTTTGAAAAAGATAAAACGCAAGGCGGCGGTACAGCGCCGCCCGGCCGGAAGTGAACGGAAAAGCATGCTTTTTCCGCAAAACGACAGGCCGTATGGTTTGAAACGCACAGCGTTTCAAAACTAAAAATGCACTGAGGATCAGGCGACGGCCTGATCCGCTTCGGGCGCGGAAGCAGGCTCCATGCGCAATTTGCGGATGAGCTTCTTGTCCGCATCAAGGACGGTGAAACGCCAGCCTTCCAGCGTAAAGGCTTCTCCGGCGGCAGGCACGCGACCGGCTTCCATGCTGAGGTAGCCGCCGATGGTGTCCACTTCGTCGGAGGACAGCGTGACGCCGATATCCTCGAGGTCTTCCAGCAGGGCCCGGCCCGTCAGTTCGTAGGTTTCGTTACCGAGGGGACGGATGTCCTCTTCGCGGGGGGCATCGTGTTCATCCTCGATATCGCCCACGATTTCTTCCAGAACGTCCTCGATGGTGATCAGGCCGGAAGTGCCGCCGTATTCGTCGAGCGCGATGGCCATGTGCTGCTTACGGGCGCGAAACTCCTGCAACAGCGTGCGGATGGGCTTTGTTTCAGGAACAAAGAAGAGATCGCGCATGATGGTGCCGGCCGCGCGCGAACCGCCGTCGGGTTCCAGCAGCGAGCGCAGCACATCCTTGGCATGCAGGATGCCCACCATGTTGTCGCGGGTTTCCCGGTAGACGGGAATGCGGGTGTGACCGGAATCGACAATGACCCGCGCCGCTTCCGACAGCGGCGAATCTTCGGGAACGCAGTCGATATCGGTGCGGGGAGTCATGGTATCCTGCACCTGCAGGTCGCTGAAGCGCAAAATGCCCAGGAGCATGGACTCCTCGTCGGGTTCCACTTCTCCTTCGGCGCTGGCTTCAATAATGGTTTTCTCAAGAGATTCTTCGTCATCGCGTCCGAAAATTTTTCCGATACGCGACCAGATGGTACTATGACCGTCAGGACTGCCGTCCAAGGCTGACTCCTTTGGTTACTGTTTCGAAAAGGCGCTCCGCAGGGAGCGCACGGTCTTGTTGAGGGTAGCCCATCGGGGCATGCTTGTAAACTGATGGCGTCGCGCTTTTTCCACACGGCGGCAGGGACGCGGCCTGTGCCCGGGAAAGTTTCTTTTGAGCGTTCGGGCTCTGTGGTATCAGATGGGCCGTCATCAGGGCGTTTTGCCTTTGAAAAAGGCGGAACGCGAGGCGGGTGCAGCGCGGCCCGGCCCGAAGAGAGCGGCAAGACCGCGTTTTTTCCACGAAACGTCAGGGCGTATGGTTTGGAACGCACAGCATTTCAAACTGAAGATGGTCTACACCTAGAAAAGATTTATTACTCATCGGAACTTTTTGAAAGAGAGGTTGCATGAAAGAACAATGTATGAAAACGGCGCTGCGTGTCCGCTGGCGGAAGCTGGCGCGCGCCGCGCTGGCCGTCGCGGGCCTGTGCTGCGTTCTCGTGCCCGGCATGGCGCAGTCCGGCGAACTGGAACTGCGCCTGCTGCATGTCAATGACACGCATGCCTTTCTGGCCGGGAGTGATGCCGGAGGCAATGCCTGTTTTGCGTCGGAGGCATGCCGGGGCGGTCTGGGGCGTATTGCTGCCGCCATCCGGCAGGCCCGGGCGGAGCAGGATAATGTCATTGCGCTGGATGCCGGGGATCAGTTTCAGGGAACGCTGTTCTACAGCATCGACAAGTGGCCTGTCATTGCCGCCGTTGACAGGCTCATGCCCTATGATGCCATGACATTGGGGAATCATGAATTTGACGACGGCTGCGCGGCGCTGGCGTCGTTTCTGGCTGCGCAGCCGCTGCCGGTGGTGGCGGCAAATCTGAAGCCGGGTAAGGGGTGTCCGCTGTCTGGCTCACGCATCCGGCCCTATGTGATCCGGGAGATTCGCGGCGTCCGTGTGGGGATTGTCGGCCTGGCCAATGACGGGATCGGCAGGCTGCCTGCGACCTGCCCGCAAACGGCGGTTTCAGATGCGCAGGCGACGCTGGACGCCTGTGTCCGTGAGCTGGAGGCGCAGGGCATCCGGCATATCATTGTCCTGACGCATCTGGGGCTGGAACGGGATCGCGCACTGGCGCGGGCCGTTTCAGGCGTGGATGTCATTGTGGGCGGCCATTCGCACTCCTATCTTGGTAAAACTTCGCCGGAAGGGCCCTATCCTGTTGTGGAACATGCGCCTGACGGTTCGCCCGTGCTGGTGGTGACGGCGGGGCGGGCGGCGCGCCTGCTGGGAGATCTGACGGTCGTTTTTGATGCCGCCGGCGTAGCCCGGCGCTGGAGCGGCGAGGCACGGGAACTGACGCCGTCGTTGCCGGTGGCCGAAGACGTGGAACGCGTGGTGGCCGATGCCGCCGGAGAGCTGGAGACGTATCGTACGGCGGTCATCGGGCGGCATGCTGTCCGCATGCCCGATGGCATGGAGCAGTGTCGCGCGGGTGAATGTTTCGCCGGTATGGTGCTTGTGGACGCCATGCTGGAATACGGCAGGCCGGAGGGGGCTGCCGTGGCTCTGTACAACAGCGGCGGCGTGCGTGCGGCGCTGCCTCCCGGCTCCATTTCTCGCGGGGATGTTTTGACGGCCTATCCTTTTGGCGGGGAGGCGCAGATTCGGGAATATACGGGGGAACAGCTCCGGCAGGCGCTGGAGCATGGTCTTGCCGGGAAGAACGGAGCAGGGCCGCATCTCCTGCAGGTAGCCGGTTTGCGCTATGAGGCCGACGTCAGCCGTCCCGCGGGCAGCCGGTTGCTCTCTGTAGATATAGTGAATGAAGAGGGAAGGACCTGTCCCCTTGATCCGCAGGCCCTTTATGTGGTCGTGCTGGGAGAGTATCTGACTCAGGGAGGCGACGGCTTTCAGATGTTGAAGGAAGGCAGGCTGCTGCGGACGTGTTCCCTGAAGGATCAGGAACTGGTGGAGGCCTATATCCGGCGGCATTCTCCGCTGCCGCCGCCGGAAACCGGGCGTATCCGGCTGCTGCGGAAGTCCTGACGTTCCGTCGTATCTCTGCGAACGTATGCGGGGGAGCCTGTCAGGAGACGGGAGAGCGCGGCGGGCGTCCCACAAAGGGCAGGCCCAGCGAGACAATGCGCGGAGGCTCTTCCCGTTCTTCCGGGCGCATTCCGGCGGCATAGGCGGCTTCCCATGCCGTGATCAGCGTCAGAAGGCGCTGCTCCCGCAGGGTCAGGCCGCGTTCCGCGCGTGTGCCGCGCCGGGAGCGATGAGGCGTGTTCCGGGATGCGTCCATACCGTTCCTTTCCGGCAACATGCCGGGAATGCGGAAAGCCTCGCCGGCTGTCTCCCTTTCCAGAGCATTTCAGTTTGAAATGCTCCAGGGCCTGTTAGTATAAATTTTACAAATAATTTCAATAGATAGGATAAACAGGCTGTACACACGCCACTTATTTTTGGTGGCGGGGTCGCCTCGTCTTCCTGACTTTTCCCCGATAAAAGCGCGCTGGGGAAGGGATGGGGGGC
>DXFI01000088.1 GCA_019114565.1 Candidatus Desulfovibrio intestinigallinarum
GCTTTTAGAGAACAAAAATCTCCAGACCATTTCCGTCAGTGAGATCGCGCAGGCTGCCGGTATCGGGAAAGGCAGCATCTCCCCCAACGCGCTTTTTCAAAAGGGACAGGAGCGCCAGCCTTTGCTATTCATTTGAAATAAACTGTAAATTTATATTCGCAGGCCCAAGGCAAAACGCAGACACAGGCCGTCCGTAACACAACTGCCTTGTAAACAGGGCAGACGCGCCGTCCTGTCTTTCCCTTGAACCGATCATAACGAAAACACCGGAGCATGCGGGGACGTCTTCAGAGCATTTTCAGTTTGAAACGCTCTTGCGACAGACGTCCCCGCATGCGCGCGAATGGCCCGGAGGCAGCCGCCTCCCAACCGCCGGAAGCGGAAACATCCGCGATCCCGCAGCTGCAACCCACGGATACCGCACATTATGTCCGAACCTCTTTTTTCGGCGGCGGAAGCCCGCCGCCTTCTTTCTCTGGGACTGCCCGTCTTTGTGGCTCAGCTTTCACAGACGGGCATGACGTTTGTGGACACAGCCATGACCGGCCAGTACGCCACCGCGGACATGGCCGCCGTGGCCGTGGCCGGTTCCATCTGGGCCCCGCTCTCCCTGCTGGGCGTCGGCTGTCTGCTGGCGCTGTCTCCCATGTCCGCCCATCTCGTGGGCGGCGGCGAGCGCGGCGAGGCGGCGCATCTTCTGCGTCAGGGTATCTGGCTGACCTGCATTCTGGCGGCCGTACTCATGGTGCTGTTCCAGATCATTTCCTACAATATTGATGTGTTCGGTCTGGAGCCTCAGCTTGCCGATCTGGCGGGGGGCTATCTGCGGGCCATGCTCTGGGGCCTGCCCGGCTTCATGCTCTTCGTCAATGTGCGGAGCTTTCTCGAAGGCTTTTCCCGAACACGTCCGGCTATGGTCATCGGTCTGCTGGGACTGGCGCTCAACGTGCCCTGCAACTACGGCTTCATTTACGGTGTCTGGGGGCTGCCCCGGCTGGGAGCCGTAGGCTGCGGCGTGGCCACAAGCCTCTGCTACTGGTTCATGGCCCTGTGCATCATTTTCTATACGCGCCGCGACAGGCTGACCCGGGATATCGGGCCTCTCTTCCTGCCTCTGCTGCTGCCGCACACGACCTGCAAACCCGAACACAGGGATTCGCGCTTTGATCCGGCCCTGATCCTGCGCATTTTCCGCATCGGCTTTCCCGGCGCGCTGGCCATTTTCTTTGAAGTCTCGCTCTTTGCCCTTACGGCGCTGCTGCTTGCGCCGCTGGGGGATGTCGTCGTGGCCGGGCATCAGATTGCGCTCAGTTACAGCGCGCTCATTTTCATGGTTCCCATGTCGCTCAACATCACAGCCACCATCCGGGTCGGGCATCTGCTGGGCGGCACGCGCATCTGGCGGGCGCACATGGCCGCCCGGACGGTGCTCATGCTGGGAGCGGGCACGGCCGTGGTGACGGCCTTGCTCACGGTGACGGCGCGCTACGGCATTGTGGCCATCTATAATAACGATCCCGCCGTGGTGACGCTGGCGGCCCACCTTCTGCTGCTGGCCGCCGTCTATCAGGTGGTGGACGCCCTGCAGACCATCAGCATCGGTATTCTGCGCGGCTACAACGATACGCGCATCATTTCCCTTATCTGCTTTTCGGCCTACTGCATCATCGGCCTGCCTCTGGGCTTCGTGCTTTCCCGCACGGACTGGATTGTTCCGGCCATGGGCGCGCAGGGCTTCTGGATTGCCTATATTGCGGCCCTGAGCTTTGGCGCCGTCTGCTATCTCTGCCGGGTGCGCCACCTGCACGGCCTCCCGGAAGAGACCATTCTGCAAAAGATTCACCGCTAAAACGCACCGGCCGGAACAGTCCGCAGGAGCATCCTGTTCCGGCCTTCCCCCTGAGTGGAAAAAAACGTATACTGGGAACTTCAAGAGAGAGGCCTTCTGCCGCGCAGCGGATGACACGAGGCGGCGGCGCAGCGCCGCCCGGCCCGAAGTGAGCGGAAAAGCGCACTTTTTCCGCGAAACGACAGGCTGTATGCTTTGAAACGCGCGCTTTTGCACGACGCACCCCGCCGTGCCCTTATCCGGCAGCAGAGGAAGCGGCCAAGGACAAAAAACAGGAGAAGTTGCAAGGATGGAAGAAGCGTTGTTCCTGGGGCTGGACGCAGGCTCGACCACCGTAAAGCTGGCGCTCATCGACAGCAAGGGCACATTGCTTGACGCCCAGTACATGCGGCACGGGGCCGCAGTGCGTTCAACCCTGCTCACCCTGCTGGAAGGCCTGCAGGAACGCCATCCGGGCCTGAAAGTGCGCGCCGCCATGACCGGCTCCGCAGCCCTGAACCTTGCCCACGCACTGGAACTGCCCTTCGTGCAGGAAGTTCTGGCAACTTCCCGCGCCATCTCCTTCATGGCCCCGCAAACCGACGTGGCCGTGGAACTGGGCGGCGAAGACGCCAAGATTCTCTATTTCAAGGACGGCGCGGACAACCTGCGCATGAACGAAGCCTGCGCCGGCGGCACGGGCGCCTTCATTGATCAGATGGCCGTTCTGCTGCACACCAACGCCGCGGGGCTCAACAACCTTGCCGCCAAACATACGCAGATTTATCCCATTGCCTCCCGCTGCGGCGTGTTCGCCAAAACCGACGTGGTTCCCCTGCTCAATGAGGGAGCCGCCCGGGAAGATCTGGCGGCCTCCATCTTTCAGGCCGTAGTGGAACAGACCATCAGCGGCCTTGCCTGCGGGCATCCCATCAAGGGAAACGTGGCCTTCCTCGGAGGGCCTCTGCATTTTCTGCCCGAACTGCGCGCCCGCTTCATCGAAACGCTGGCCCTTGCGCCCGACGAGGTGGTGGATATTCCCGACGCCCACTATATCGTGGCCAGGGGCACGGCGCTGAGTCTGCTGCAGCTGCCGCATCTGCCCCGCCCCGTGGCATCCCCTCTGCTTTCTCTGGACGAACTCACGGAACGGGCCCGCACGCGCCGGGCCGAAGATGAACGCGCCCCGGCCCTGCCGCCGCTTTTCAGCAGCAAGTCGGAATATGATCTGTTCCGGCTGCGTCACGAGGGCGACGCCGTGCCCCGCCGGAAGCGGGAAGACGCGCGCGGCCCGCTCTTTCTGGGCGTCGACCTTGGTTCCACCACCATCAAGGCCGTGCTGACGGATGCCGACGGCGCGGTGCTCGACACCTGGTATCGCCGTAATCAGGGCGATCCGCTTGCCGGACTGCTGCCCTATGTGGCCGATCTTGTGGATTCGCTGCCCCGCAACGAAGACGGCAGCCCCGCCGCCTGGATTGAACGCTGCGCCGCCACGGGCTATGGCGCGGGACTGGCCCGCGCCGCTCTCGGCGCGGATCTGACCGAAGTGGAAACCGTCGCCCACCTCAAGGCGGCCTGCCGTCTTGTGCCCGACGCCACCTATGTCATTGATATCGGCGGGCAGGACATGAAATGTCTGAAAGCCCATAACGGCTGCATTGCCGGCGTGACGCTCAACGAAGCCTGCTCCGCCGGTTGCGGCGCGTTTCTCGAAACCTTTGCCCAGAGCCTCAATCTGAGCATGAACGACTTTGTGCAGGCCGCCCTTTTTGCCCGGCATCCCGTCGATCTCGGCTCCCGCTGCACGGTCTTCATGAATTCCAAGGTCAAGCAGGCACAGAAGGAAGGCGCGGAAATCGGCGACATCGCCGCGGGCCTGTGCTATTCCGTCATTCGCAATGCGCTCTACAAGGTGCTGCGTCTGCGCAGCCCCGAAGAACTGGGGGACAAGGTGCTCGTGCAGGGCGGTTCCTTCATGAACGACGCCCTGCTGCGCGTCATGGAGCGCCTGCTTGATCGCGAGGTTTTCCGTCCCGATATTGCCGGTCTCATGGGCGCTTACGGCGCGGCCCTGCTGGCGCTGCGCCGCCACGAACGCGGGGAGGGCGAAGCGCCGCTCCCTCTGCAGTCCGCTACGCTGCGTTCTCTGTCGGCAACCACGCGGCAGCTGCGCTGTCGCGGCTGCGGCAATCACTGCCGTCTGACGCTGCACACATTTTCCAACGGGCGTAAATTCGTTTCGGGCAATCGCTGCGAGCGCGGCGGCGCGCACTATGAGCAGCCGGACGGGCACCATGCGGAACCCATGCCCAATATGTACGCATGGAAAAATCAGCGCCTGTTCGACTACACGCCGCTGCCGGAAGAAGACGCGCCGCGCGGCCGTATCGGCATTCCGCGTGTGCTCAACATGTATGAGCACTATCCCTACTGGTTTACGCTGTTCACGACGCTGGGCTTTCGCGTGGAGCTGTCGCCCACATCGGGCAAGGAGGTCTTTGACCTCGGCCTTTCCTCCATGCCCTCGCAGACGGTCTGCTATCCGGCCAAGATGGCTCACGGACACGTCACGGCATTGATCCGGCAGGGCGTCAAGCGCATTTTCTACCCCTGTCTGCCGCGCGAAAGTCTTTCTGAAGACAGCCGCTACAACTGCCCTGTTGTTTCCGGCTATCCCGAAGTCATCCGCCTGAACACCGACGAACTGCGGGAAAGCGGCACGGAACTCTACACGCCCTTTGTGTCGCTGGCAGCGCCGGACAAGCTGGTGCAGGTGCTGCATGAGCTGCTGGATATTCCCAAAAACGAACTGCGCGCCGCCGTCAAGGCGGCGGAGCAGGAACAGCAGAACTACCGGGCAGCCCTCCATGCCGAAGGCGAGCGCGTACTGGCGGAGGTTGAACGCACAGGAGGCCTCGGCATCGTCCTCTGCGGCCGCCCCTACCATGTGGACCCCGCGGTGCATCACGGCCTGCCTGAATATATCGCCTCACTGGGCGCGGCCGTCCTGAGCGAGGACAGTATTGCTCATCTGGGCTCGCTGGACGAGCCCCTGCGCGTCGTGAATCAGTGGCGCTATCACTCCCGCCTGTATCGGGCCGCCGCTCTCGTGCGCAACAATCCCCTGCTGGAACTGGTACAGCTGACCTCGTTCGGCTGCGGGCTGGACGCCATTACCGCGGATCAGGTGGCCGAAACGCTGGCCGAAGGGAACCGGCTGCACACGCTGATCAAAATCGACGAAGGCGCGTCGCTGGGCGCGGCCCGCATCCGCATCCGCTCCCTGCTGGCCGCCGTGCGTGAACGCCGGGAAGAAAACGGCCTTCAGCCCTCCGCGCACTCCGCGAGTCCGCGAGTTCCCATCTTTACGGGCAGCATGCGCGAAAGCTACACCATCCTGGCCCCGCAGATGGCTCCCCTGCACTTCCGCATTATCGAAAGCGCCTTTACCAGCGAAGGCTACCGCCTTGCCGTCCTGCCGACCGTCAGTCCGCAGGCCATCGAAACGGGCCTTGCCTATGTGCACAATGACGCCTGCTATCCCGCCATTGTCGTTATCGGGCAGCTTCTGGAAGCCCTGCGCAGCGGCGACTACGATCCCGGGCGGACAGCCCTCATGCTGGCGCAGACCTGCGGCCCCTGTCGTGCCAGCAACTATACGGCGCTGCTGCGCAAGGCCCTGCGCGAAGCCGGTTTCCCCAATGTGCCGGTGCTGGCTCTGACCAGCGGTTCCGCCACGGAGCAGCCGGGCTTCAAAATGTCGTTGGGCCTCTTCCAGAAACTCATTGTCTCCTGCCTCTACGGCGACATCCTGCAGCGCGTCAGCATGCACGTGCGCGCCAACGAGGCGCGTCGCGGTACGGCCGACGATCTGCTCTCGGACTGGATAGCCCGGGCCCGCACCGTTGTCGCCGCCGGTGATATCGGTCAGTTCAAGCGCCATATGCACGACATCGTTCAGGACTTTGCCGCCGTCCCGCTGGACGGTGTGCCGCGTCCCAAGGTCGGCATCGTAGGCGAAATTCTGCTCAAGTATCACCCCGACGCCAATAACAATGTGGCGCGCAGCATCATGGAAGAAGGCGGCGAACCCGTTTCCACCGATCTTGCCGATTTCTTCCTCTACTGCTTCCTGGACCCGGTCTACAGCTGGCGTCACCTGGGCGGCAAGTTCCTGCCCGCCCTGAGCAGCTGGTTCATTATCAAACGCGTGGAATCACTGCGCCGCCACATGCGCAAGGCTCTGGAAGGGAGCCCCTTCCTGCCTCTGGCGCGGATTTCCGATCTCGCTCACAGCATCGAAGGCATCATCTCCTGCGGCAATCAGGCCGGCGAAGGCTGGCTGCTGACCGCGGAAATGCTGGAATTCATCGATCACGGCGTCAATAACGTCCTCTGCCTTCAGCCCTTCGGCTGCCTGCCCAACCATATCACCGGCAAGGGCGTCATGAAGGAACTCAAGCGGCAACGCCCCAGGGCAAACCTCATGGCCGTGGACTATGACCCCGGCAGCAGCCTCGCCAATCAGCTCAACCGCGTAAAGCTCTTCATGTCCGTCGCCCATACCCGGCTTCAGGAAGAACTGGATCGCAAACATCAGAAATAGTCGGGAATTTTGGGGGAGAGATGGGGGGAAGGGAAACCCCTCATCTCTGCTGTCGATGCCCGTAGCTTCCTTCGTCGCAACGGGCACGGCCTGCGGCCGCCATCCGGTCGCTGCTAGCGCGAGAGTGGTTTCCCTTCCCCCCAAGCCCCCCATCCCTTCCCCAGCGCGCTTTTATCTGGAAAATGAAACGCTGCGGCAACGTTGGCGCTTTCCATCAGCAACCGTCCCCCGGAAGAACAAAGACGGCA
>DXFI01000007.1 GCA_019114565.1 Candidatus Desulfovibrio intestinigallinarum
AGTGGAACCCCTCTCGCGTCAGCAGAGGGGTTCCCCTCCCCCATAAAGTATCTGAACAGATTTAGTTGGGGTTGACTTCGAAGTCGCTCAGATCCGCCGGAGTATTGGGATCGGTCTTGGACACATCCAGAGGATAGGCGGTGATCATGCTCTGGCGGCTGCCGATGCCCAGATCGGAGGAGGTATTGATGCCCACCACCAGATCGAGCACGCCGTCGTTGTTGACGTCGGCAAGGTCGATTTCGGCCACGGAACCGCGGATGCGGCGGGTCTTCCACTTGAGGCCGAGGCCCACGCCGTCCCAGTAGAGCGCATGGATTTCGCCCTGCGGGAAGTAGCGGTAGCGGTCAAAGAGCTGGGCCGCCGTGGACACGGGCTTGTTGATGAGCAGCGTGTATTCGCCGGTATGGCCGATATCGGCCGCAATAAGGCGCATGGGCGCAAAGAACTTGCTGGGGAGCTGGTAGGTCTTGTTCACACCGAGGCCGGGCATGCTCTTGTAGAAGTCCATACCCGTGGAGGAGCCGGAATAACGCTCCATGGTCGTATGGATCAGGCTCTGGCTGACGCCTTGGAAGACCTTCAGCTTTTCATCTTCGGTCAGCATGATGAGCTGTTCGCTGGGGTTGCTGCGGCTGGCGGGCATCCAGACGCAGTTGAAGACCGTGGCGCCGGCGGGCAGGGAGATCCGGCCTCCGAGTTCATAGGTCTTGCCCTGCCTGACCATGATATGGACGCCGGGGGCAAAGAGCTTGACGGAGTCCCAGCGCTGGCCCACGAGCGTGGGAGCATAGTTGGGAGGCAGGCGCATGACGCTGGCAAAGTAGGGCACGCGTTCGGCGACTTCCTTGAACTTGTTGCCCTTGAAGCTGAAGAAGTAGGTGTAGGGACGGTTGTTGTCGGGATCGAAGGTGGCGACGACCAGATCGTCCGCACGGTCGCGGTTCAGGTCGATGGCCCGCATGGAATAGGTATCGTTGGAGCTGGGCAGACGCATCTGCCCGAGGGGCTGGAGGCCGTTGCGCTCATTCCACGTGAATATCATGAGCTCATGATCCGTGAGGACGGCCACTTCGTTTCTGCCGTCGCCGTTGAAGTCGCCTACGGCCATGTCCACCATCTTTTCCTTGATGCGCTGCGTGCGCAGGCGGGAGCCGTCGGATTCGCTGGCGCCCTGATAGCGGAACTGCGGGTTCAGGTAGGTACGGGACTGCTGATTACCCGTTTCGTTCATGATGATATCGTTATTGCGCCCCGCCGTACGGGGCGAACTGCCGCCGATACCCAGCACTTCAGCGCCAAGGGCGCTGCTGAGGCTGGAAATGGTGCCGGTAAGGACGCTCACCTGTCCGGACTGGCTCTTGCTCCAGGTCTTGCCGGCCTTGTCCACGCTGTTAAGCGTGACGGTGCATTCCGTGCCGGTGACGGCGATGGTGCCCCAGATGGCGTAATCCGCGCCGCCCAGCAGGCCGCGTGCCTGACTGGAGGAAGTTGCCACGGTGGAGCCCACGCGGCCTTCCGTCTGGCCGGGGCGAGTCAGTTTGGCCTGCAGGGTCGCAGGCAGGGCCTTGCCGAGATAGGCGTAGCTCTGCGGCGCGTTTACCTGAAACGGCAGCACCACAAAGCTTTTGGCCGCGAGAGCGGCGCTGGCCTGCAATGCCAGAAGCAGCATGAGGCATACCGCAACGGTCAGTCGCATTGTTACTTTCATAGGTATTTTTCTCCTTGGTTGTCCCCGCCGCGTGTCGGAGAGGGCGCTTCCGCACTATAGCGACACTTCCCGACACTCGCAACTTTCGAGGGCTTGCGACCCGCCGCGCTTGCGGCTATGCACAGGGCATGAAAAGCGATAACAATTCTTCTTCCGCCGCTCCCGCGGGGCGGTCGTTTCGTCTGGTTTGTCCGGCCTGCCGTATTCCGCAGGTGGAGGAGCTGCTGCACGCGCAGGGCTACGAGTTTGAACCGGAACCCTTTTCGCCCTGGTGCCGGCGTCTGCTTACGGAGCCGCGTCCTCTGGGAGCGTCGCTGGCCGCCTTTTTCGGCTATATCTACATTCAGGATCGATCTTCCATGCTGCCGCCGCTGGCGCTTGCGCCCGCGGAGGGGGCGGCCGTTCTGGACATGTGCGCCAGCCCCGGCAGCAAGACGGGCTTTCTTGCCCAGCTTGTGGGGCCCGGGGGCTTCGTGCTCGGCAACGAACCTTCCCGCGCGCGTCTGGCCACGCTGCGCGCCAATCTGCACGCCTGCAACTGGCCCCATGCCGCGACCTGCTCCTATGAAGGGCAGGCTCTGCCGCTGACTCCGGAAAGCTGGGACTGGATTCTGCTCGATCCGCCCTGCTCCGGCTGGGGGACCGTGGAAAAGAATCCGCAGGTGCTGACCCTCTGGCAGGGCGACAAGGTGAAGACGCTGGTGGGACTGCAGCAGATGCTGCTGGCGCATGCCGCGCGCCTGCTGCGCCCCGGCGGGCGGCTGGTCTATTCCACCTGCACCACCAACGACGAGGAAAACGAGGCGCAGGTGCGTTATGCCGAGGAGGAGCTGGGGCTGCGCCGTCTGCCGCTGACGCCTTTTGACGGTTTTGTGTGGGAAAATCGCCCCGGCGGCGAGGGAACCCTGCGGGTGGACGGAGAGAAATCCGGGGCGCAGGGCTTTTATGTGGCGCTGTTCACCCGGGACACTGCGACATCCTGCGAAGATGTCCGCGACGAGGCCGCGGAGGGAAGGGCACGAGCTGCCGCCGACTGGCGCGCCACAGGAAGACCCTTTGCCCGCGAACGCCTGCGCGGTCCCTGTTTTGATCCTGATTTGCTGCCCCCCGGCGACGTGATGCTCTTCGGGGATCAGCTGCGCCTTGTGCCGCCGCAGGCGGAGGTCATTCCCGCCGCCTGCCGCTGGCAGGGGGGGCTGCTCGGCCGGATCGGCAAGCGCGGCTTTGTGCCTGCCCCGAGGCTGCGTCTGTATCTGCCCGGCGCGGCGGGAGATGCCCCGGCCGGCGACGCCGCCCTTGTGCTGGAGGATGTGGACGATATTACGGCCCTGCTCAACGGGCAGAGCCGCCGCACCGGGCTTGCGGGAACGGAGGCGGCTTTGTGGTGGCGTAATCTGCCTCTGGGCCGGGTGGCGCTCAAGCAGGGGCGCGTTCTTGCCGCGTTTGGTTAGAGCCTGTTACCGCTATTCGTAAGTTGTCCGGGGGAAGGGAAAATCCTCTTGCGCGAGAGGACTACGAGAGCGCTTTTTTTCGCTGCACCGTGAAAAGGCTGCCCCTTCCCCGGCGCGCCTTTTCAGAGGGAACAGGCGTGTCAGATGTTGCTATTTGTTTGAAATAAATTGTAAATTTGTGTTAACAGGCTCCTCATGCCTTACCTTTGAAAAAAGGTAAGGCATGAGGAGCGGCACAGCGCAGCCCGGTCTGAAGCTTAACGCGTTTCAAACTGAAAATGCTCTAAAATCTGTAGAGCAGTCCCGCGCCCACAGAGAGCTTGGTGGCGTTTTCAACCATGGGGCTGTCGTAAATTTCCTGATTGAGAAATTCAAGATTCCCATTGGCAAAGATGCTCCAGTTCTCGCTCAGGCCCACACGGGCGGTGATACCCGCATTGGGAGACAGGGCGCTGCCGGGCTTGTATTCGGAAAGGCCGCTGGCGCGGGATTCGTCGCTGTCGATGCCGTAGTAATAGTCGTTATATTCGCAGCTGGTCCATTTGATGCCCACGGAGGGCATGAGCGTTATAAATCCCAGAGTGACGGGGTAGCTGTAGGAAGCCTGCGCGATGAAACCGTTGCTGTAGCCGAGGATATCGGCGGAGACGGTGGCCTGCAGAATGCCGTAGGGGGAAAGCAGACGATAATTGAGACCGGCCAGCATGGAGGAATAGCGGTCGTCCAGCTGTTTCATGGCATGGTCAGAGCTCCAGCTCGCCAGATAGCGTTGCGGCAGATAGGAGAGCTGTACGTTTATTTCGTGCATTTCGTTTTTGAACAGATGCAGGCCGCCGCTGATGCCGCGCAGATAGAAATGCTCGCCTTCATAGCCCAGCAGCGGCAGCGTGGCTCCGGCGCTGTACACGTCCTTGTATTCGGAGGTGATGACGGAGCCTCCCAGCCCAAGGTCAAAGCCCCAGCGTTCCTCGGCATGGAGCGGGAGCGGAAGGGCAAGCGCGGCTGCACAGCAAAGAGACAACAGAGCGGAACGAAGTTTCATAAGAGAGTCCTTTCAGGAAGATGGGGAATGCGCGGGCCTGTCGCCGGAAAGAGATGGCCGCGTATACCTGTGGAGATAAAGAGAGGAAAGCTCTCTCGCCGGGGCAAAGGAGCTTTCCTCTCTTGTATGTTGCGCGCGGTGTTTTTTAGGCGGCCGCTTCGCGGCTGCGGACTCGGCTGCGGAAGTAGAGCAGGGTTAGCACCATGACGACAAGACCGGCCCCGAAGCTGACGGGCAGGCTCTGGCTGAAGCCTGCCACGATATAGCCGACAAGGCTGCTGACGGCAACAACGCAGGCATAGGGCATCTGCGTGGAGACGTGTTCGATATGCGTACAGGCCGCGCCGGCGCTGGACAGAATGGTGGTGTCCGAAATGGGCGAACAGTGGTCGCCGAAGACGCTGCCCGCAAGGGTGGCGGACAGGGAGATCAGCACCAGGCTGCCGTTGGGGTCGATGACCTGCGCCACGGGCACGACAATGGGGATCAGGATGCCGAAGGTTCCCCAGGCAGTGCCGGTGGAGAAGCTGAGGAAGCACGCCAGAATGAAGATGACGGCGGGGAGAAGGCCGCCGGTAAGGCCGCCGTCGGCTTCCACAAGCGACTTGACGAAGACAGGGGTTTGCAGCAGGTCGCGGCAGACGCCGCTGATGGCCCAGGCCAGCACCAGAATGGTGTTGGCGGGCATCATGGCCTTCATGCCCTGCATGCAGCCGTCCATGAACGCCTTGAGGGACAGGACGCCGCGGGGCACAAACTGGATGAAGGCCACGAGCAGGGCCGCAAAGGAGGCGAGCGCCAGAGCCGGAGCCGCCGTGCAGTTGCCGAAGGCGGCCGCGAGGGTGTGATACGCGGGATCGCTGCCCCAGTAGCCGCCATTGAAGAGCAGGGCCATGATGGCAAAGACGATGAGGGCGGCAATGGGGATCAGCATGTCGAGAACATGGCCGCGCATGCTGGATTCGGGCTGCTTGTGCTCATCGTCCTTCTTGTCGCTTTCGCCCACGTCGCCGGCCTGAGCGCGCAGCTCCGCTTTGCGCATGGGGCCGAAGTCGAAGTTGCAGGAGCTGATCAGCACCACCATGATGATGGAGAGCAGCGCGTAGAAATTCCAGGGAATGGTCGCCACAAAGGCTGCCAGATCGCTTTCAAAGGCCCCTGTTGCCTTCAGATTGCTGCCGACGGCTGCGGCCCAGCTGGAGATGGGCGCGATGATGCAGATGGGAGCGGCCGTGGCGTCGATGATATAGGCCAGCTTGGCACGGGAGATTTTATAACTGTCCGTTACCGGGCGCATGACGGTGCCTACGGTAAGGCAGTTGAAATAGTCGTCAATAAAGATGAACGCGCCAAGGGCGCTGGTGGAGAGCAGGGCGCTGGTCTTGCCCTTGATGCGTCGGGTGGCCCACTTGCCGTAGGCGCGGGTTCCGCCGGCCAGCGAGATGACGTAGACCAGCGAACCCAGCAGGGTACAGAAGATGATGATGTTGAAATCGACCTTTTTGACCATGACGGCAAAGGCCGTTTCGATGGTGCGGACAATGACGAAGTCCTGCCCCATGCCGACAGTGTAGATGAGCGAGCCGCTCAAGATGCCGATCATGAGGGAAGAAAAGACTTCCTTTGTCCAGAGAGCCAGGGTGATGGCGATGATGGGCGGCAGCAGGGAAAGAGCGCCCGCATTGAAAGGATCCATGATAAGACTCCGGCAAGGGGTGACGGCAGCGTGCAACCCCTTTCGCACGCTGCGGAAAGTCCTGCGATGCTAGCATGAAAGTCTACCTGCGGGCAAGGCGGGAGAGTGTAAAAAGCCCGTCCCGGAAGGGACGGGCTTTTTACGGACAGAGCGATGACGCGCGGAAAGCCTCCGGTCGCAGACTCGTCATACAGCGCTTATATCTGAACATCCGTGCAGTAATTATTTTATCAGTAAGCGGAAAGAGAACGTCTGTAGAAAAGAGCGCAGGGAGAATTTGAACAGTTTCCATTTCTGGATGGAGACTTCTCCCGTGGTTCTGCAATGATGCCGTACAGGCACTTCATACAGACGCAGGTTATTTTTCCCTGCGAGCCCTGAAACAAGCAGGTTGGGAGCCAGGGTATCCGCAGGGATTATTTTATAAATGGAGCTGAAGGAAGATGCCCGCATCAGACGATAGGGAGAATTGACATCTCATATTGTTTTTCCGAATAGTATCCGAATAGCCAGCCGTGAAATCTGGCTTACTATACGGCGGGAGACAGGCTGGACTCTGTGATCGCGCCGGCCAACCAAAAAGTCATATGCGGCTCTTTTTTCCCAGAGCTGGGAAAAATCATTCGGCGACATTTCATTGTCTGAATCAATTTGAAATAGCCATTCATAGTTATTTACATTTTCGTTATATCCAAGAAGGATTGTAGGGCCGTGCCCTGAATTTTTCTTATCATGGATAAAGAGATTATCATAGTTTTCAGCTTCCGCAGTGAGAATTTTTAATGTATTATCTTTTGAACCGTCATTGTAAATATGAATGTCAAAATTTATATTCAGCCCGCTGAGAACAGTCTCCATGATTGAATAACTTCCTTTATGGCTCCAGATTCGTTATATACGGGAACTACAAGGCCGAGCTCCTTTTTCATTGCTTTCTCCTGAAAGTTATTAATGTGTTCAGTGTGAACTGGATTAGGGTGACAATCAATATTGATGCTATTTTTCCTGTAGTAGCCGAAAGTCCGAATTGGGAGACGCAGATAAAGATAACGGTTGATGAGCAGAGCATGCCAACGCATGCAATAGATAGAAATGAGATGTAGCGTATAATTTTTTTTGTCATGTACTTTGAAATTGAGCCTTGCATTAAGGATGAAATTATTTGTTGCTCCAGAAAAGATACTGATTATATTCGCGGGAATATAGTGTATTCCTATGATGGAAACAAGAATGTAGAATAAGATAAAGTCAATGGCAACACCGGAGACTCCTATAAATGAGTATAGGATAAAGCGTATTCCAACAGTGCGAATGTTTGTATATTTATTGAGCATTTCTTTTATATATCATGAGGTCGTTCAAGGGTGTGTCAA
>DXFI01000089.1 GCA_019114565.1 Candidatus Desulfovibrio intestinigallinarum
CTTTTGAAAAAGGGTTCCCTCCCTTCCCCCTGCCCCCCATCCCACTCTCGAAAACTTTTTCTCTGAACAACAGGCAACCCGGCCGCGCAGCGGTTTTCCTGTTTACGTCTGTCTCCCGGCAGCGCCGAGAGTACATACCGGACAGTTGTAGAGCGTTTCACCTTTGAAAAAAGGTGAAACGCTCTATTCGTAAATTGTTTGGAGGGAAGGCCCCCTCATCTCTGCTGTCGATGCCCGCAAGGCTCCTACGTCGCCTAGAACCTTTTCAATTTGAAACGCGTTGCATTTCAAATTGAAAAAGCTCTAGTATGTGCGGGTTTTGGGGAAGAAGGGGGAGCTTGAGGGGGAAGGAACACCTTTTTGCCGCAAGCAAAAGGGGTTCCTTCCCCCTCAAAAAAACATAATGAGTCTATGCCCAGACCAGCGCGCACCATTCGCCGTCAATGACGCGGCGGGCCTGCGGCAGCCCCTGGGCGCGATAGGCGGCTTCGACGCCATCCGCCTGAATGACCAGCAGGCCGGAAAGCACAAGCGCGCCCTGCGGCTTGCGTGCCGCGGCGATGTCGGCGGCCATTTCCGTCAGGGGACGCGCAAGAATATTGGCCAGAACCAGATCGAAGGTCTGCCCTTTCACGGCCTCAATGCTGCCCGCGCCGATGCTGAAGGCTTCCGGGGCAATGCTGTTGAGCTCCCTGTTTTCCAGCGCATTGTCCACGGCAAGGCTGTCGATATCCAGTCCCGCGCCCTGAAGCCCGTACTTGCAGCAGCCGATGCCCAGAACGCCGGAGCCTGTTCCCAGATCGAGGAAACGCTGTCCGGCGGCAATGCGGCCCTCGTCCAGCAGGTCGCTGATCACCCGCAGACAAAGGGCCGTCGTGGCATGATGCCCGGTGCCGAACGCACTTTTCGGCTCAATGACAATGGGCGTTCTGTCCGCAAACTCCGGTTTGTCGGCCAGCCAGGGAGGCAGGACGACAAAACGGGAGCCGCAGCATACCGGCGTAAAAAACTGCTTCCAGGCGTCCACCCAGTCCTTTTCCTCAATGGCGGACAATGTCTGCCGCGCTTCGGGCACGGCGTGCCGGACGCGCTCCTGCAAGGCCTGCAGATAGTCTTCCTGCTCGCAGTGGATACGGAAACGGGTTTCCCCGGAAGGAAGATTTTCCTCTTCCCAGCCGAAGCTGACTTCCAGCGCCAGCAGCCCGCATACGCGATCGTAGTCTTCTTCCTGCGCCACAATTTCAAGACGGTAAATCTGTTTCATCGGGTCCCTTTTGCCGCTTCGGCGGGTGACAGTGTTACTGCCGCGACTATTCCCCGCGGACCGGGGAGTGTCAAGCTTCCTTGCCTTCCCGGCTTCGGGGCTGTATATATCATGCCCTTACAACGCCACTTTACGAAAGGCCAACCATGAGCAACGACGCCCGACTCGCCACCCTGCTGGCGGAAATCCGCACGACCTTTGACGCGGACTTTGATCCTCTTGATATTGACGGCCAGACGCTGCATCTGCTGACCGTCCGCAACATGCCCCAGCATCTGGATTCCCTGCTGGCGCGCAAAGCCATTCACAACCCGCTCAAGGACCTGCCGCTCTGGGCCAAGGTCTGGCCCGGCTCCTTCCTGCTCGGGCGGCTGCTACGGCATTTCGAGCCCGAAGGCAAGACCCTGCTGGAAATCGGCGCCGGCTGCGGCGTCCTGGGACTTGTGGCCGCCCGTTACGGTTTTCGCCACATTACCGTGAGCGACATTGTGCCCGAAGCTCTCCAGTTCGCGCAGGCCAACGTCTGGCGTAACGGGCTGGAAGACATCATTGACGTGGCGCAGGTCGATGTTGCCGCTCCCGGCGTCAATGAACGCTTCGCCGGAGGAGTGGACATTATTGCGGCTTCGGAAATTCTCTATCTTGACGAGCTGCACCGCCCGCTCATGAAATTCTGTTCCCGGCATCTGGCCAAAGGGGGCAAGGCCGTCTTCTGCACAGACACCGGGCGCGCCAAACCGCGTTTTGCCAAGAACGCCGCCAAATACTTCAAGACCACGGAACGGCGCATCGGACTTACCAGCCATGACGCCGAAGGTCAGGAACAGCACCGCCTCTACGATATTCTTGTTCTGGAGCGTCCATGAGCCTTCCGCATATCAGCCTTTCTTCCTGTCCCAAGGGATATACGCACGATCTCGACAAGGCCATCGCGCCGGAAGAAACCGTACGCCGGGTACGCGCCCGGCTTGAGGCGGCACAGGCCGATATTCTGGCCGAAACCCGCCGCGTCGATGTCGGCCGTCTGGGTATCCCTGTCTATCTCAGCGTCTGCGGCGCGGACGCGCGACGCGTCATGCCCACGCGCAAGCAGATGGGCAAGGGATCTTCCCCGGCACAGGCGCAGGCCTCGGCCCTGATGGAGCTGATGGAACGCTACGCCTTCTTTACCTTCTGGGAACGCCGCCCCTGTTTCAGGGAGGCCACCTGGAGCGAAGCCGAAGCGGCGTTCGGCGCCGATCTGCTGCCCGTTGAGGAGATTCTCCGCTCCGTCCACGATCAGAGCGATCCGGCCGTGGCCCGCCGCCTGCTGAATCTGCGCCGCTGGCAGTTCTTCCCTGCTACCCGTCTGACCGACGGCGCGACAGTCTGGGTTCCGCTGGACTGGTTCAAGCTGCTGGGCGAATTCAACGGCACCTCTTCCGGCAACAGCACGGAAGAATCTCTGTTACAGGGTCTGTCCGAACTGATCGAGCGCCATGTCTGCTGCCATGTGGACAGAGAACGCCGGGAAACGCCCACCATAGAAATACAGGAAGACGACGACCCCGTCTTGCGCTCGCTGCTGGATGCCTTTGCACGCAACGGCGTTAAACTGATTCTCAAGGATTTCTCCCTGGGCATGCCGCTGCCTACGGTGGGCGCCGTTGCCTGGGACCCTGCAACGTTCCCGGAATCTTCGGAAATTGTCTTTACGGCGGGCACGGCTGCCACTCCGGCCAAGGCCGCCGTGCGGGCCGTAACGGAGATTGCGCAGCTGGGCGGGGATTTCTGCACGCATGCCTGCTACGAGGCCTCCGGTCTTTCCAAGTTCGAGCGGCTGGAAGACATTGACTGGCTGCTGCGGGGCCCTGTTGTGCCGCTGCGCTCTCTGCCGAGCGTGGAACACGACGACATCAGGGATGAACTGCTTGCCGCCATTGCCGGTCTGTCGCCGCTTCAGGTCTACGCCGTGGAAACGACGCATCCAGAACTGAACATCCCCGCCCACTACACCATTGTGCCCGGTCTGGATTTCCGGGAGCGGGATCGCAATCAGAGTCTCGGTCTTTTCGTCGGCCGCAAGCTGGCGGAAGAGGCCGACGAGGCCGAGGCGGCGGCCGGTCTTGCCGTGCTGGAGGAATGCTGCCCTCAGGCGCACTATCTGCCCTTCTTCAAGGGCATGCTGGCCATGCGGTGCGGCGACAATGCCGCAGCCCATGCGCTGTTTTCTGAAGCGGCCCCCCTGCAGCCGGACGACGACGCCTTTGCGCTGGCATCCTTCTATGCCGGGTATGTTCTGACGCTTGACGGGCGCTGGCAGGAGGCCCTCCCCTCTCTGGAAGCGGCCTTCAAACGCTGCCCCGGCATGAAGGAATACGGAAATCTTGCCGGTGTGGCGCTCTTCAAGCTGGAACGCTACGAGGAAGCCGCCGACTACTTCTCCCGCGTGCTTCGCATCGACAAGGGTTCCGCCATGGACTGGGCAAATCTCGGCATGTGCCGCAAGCGCAGCGGCAGGAATGACGAAGCGCGGGAGTGCCTGAGCACGGCGCTGTCGCTGGATGCCTCTCTGGACTTTGCCCGCCGCGCGCTGGACGAACTGAACGCCGCCGGGCAGGAGTGACGCATCCGAGCTGTCCTTCTCCCGTCTGTCACGGGCTGACTGTGACAGAAGATTTTCAGGAACAAAAAGCCCTTGCCGTGACGGGAGAAGAGACTGTATCCTTTTACGCATTCAGGAGGAGCGAGCGAAAAAACGCTTTTTTTCCGCTCGCTGCGGGCCGGGCGGCGCTCTGCGCCCCTGTTCGGGAAAAACACTGAAAAAGGAGTCTCGTATGGCGCGAAAGAGTCTTTCCCTGTTTTGTGCGGCCTGCATGCTTGCCGTGACCGTTCCCGGCATGGCGGCATCGCAGTACCATCCCGAAGTGGCGGCGCATCGCGGCGCCAGCGGCTATATGCCCGAACATACGCTTGAGGCAAAGTCTCTGGCCTATGCCATGGGCGTGGACTATATCGAGCAGGATGTCGTCATGACCAAGGACAAAAAGCTCATGGTCATGCACGACGTTTATCTTGATACCACCACCGATGTGGCCAAACGCTTCCCTGATCGTAAACGCAAAGACGGACGCTATTACGCCTGCGATTTTACCGCGGATGAAATCCGCAGTCTGCGCGTCAGCGAGCGTTTTAATCCTAAGACGGGCAAGGCCATCTTCCCCGGGCGTTTTCCCCTGAACACGACCATCGAATATCGCGTGCCCTTCCTTGAAGAAGAGTTCCAGCAGGTGCAGGGCCTCAACAAGTCGACGGGCCACAATATCGGCGTTTATGTCGAAGTGAAGGAGCCGGATTTCTTTACAAAGCAGGGTCTGCCCATTCTTGAGGCCACCATCGACATGCTGACCCGCTACGGCTACAACACCCCCGATTCCCGGGCCATCCTGCAAATCTTTGACTATGACGCCGTCAAGAAGGCGCGGGAACTGGGCTGGAAGGGTCCCCTTGCCATGCTGGTGGAAGCCGACGGACAGGGCCAGAAGGATGACGCCGCCGTGCATGGCTGGCTGCAGACCGATGAAGGTCTCAAGGAGCTGGCCCGCTACGCCACGATTTATGCTCCCGACTTTGCCCTTCTTGCCGTGCCTTCGCAGGACGGCAAGAGCTACACCAGAAGCGATCTCGGGGATCGTGCCCGCAAGGCGGGCATGAAGCTGCATACGTGGACCTTCCGCGTCGATTCCATGCCCAAGGGCTTCAAGACGACAAAGGAAGTCATGGATTTCTGCTTCAAGGATTTGAAGCTGGACGGCATCTTTTCCGATTTCCCCGACGTTGTCGTCAACTATCTCAAGGAAAACCACCTGCGCTGAGACAGCACGTCCGGCGTTTTGCGACCATGTCAATCCGCTGAAAAAACTTATTGACAGCAGAAGTTATAGCATCTAAACAGACTCCTGTGTCGGGATGTAGCGCAGTCTGGGAGCGCACTTGAATGGGGTTCAAGGGGTCGAAGGTTCAAATCCTTTCATCCCGACCAGTACACAATGACGAAAAGGCCGATCAGGCGCCAGCCTGATCGGCCTTTTTTATGGCGTTTGCGCGGGCGAATTCCCGCAGGCCCATAAAACCATACGGCCCGTCGTTTTGCGGAAAAAGCGCGTTTTTTCCGCTCTCTTCGGGCCGGGCGGCGCTGTGCCGCTGTCTCGCGTGTTACCTTTTCAAAGATAACACGCTCTAAAAACATCAGAAAACACCGCAATCAATAACGGCAGATCTGCCGATATAAATCTTAGAGCAATTTCAGTTTGAAATGCTTTGCATTTCAAACCATACGGCCTGTCGTTTCGCGGCAAAACGCGGTTTTTCCGCTCACTTTGGGCCGGGCGGCGCTGGGCCGCCGCCTCGCGCTTCACCTTTTTCAAAGGTGAAGAGCTCTAATACCTTGGGCGAACAGTAAAAAAGGCTGCCGGCCCCATCGCAGAGCTGATGTTCCGCGGGACATACCGTCCCGCGGTCTGTTTTTACTCTGCCCGGACTGCGCAGCCGAAGGATACAGCATGTCACAAAAGAAAAGAAAAAATATCTCGCAGCGCCCGCATACCCGCAAGATTGCGCTTCCCCTGCTTTGCTGGGCGCTTCTGGCCCTTGTGCCCTGCGGCGCGTCTCCGGTTCATGCGGGTGAAGTCATCAACTATACGGGGGGGGCGCTGGCAACCGCCCCGGGAACAGACAAAGCAAACAGCCTGTTTTCGTCCAGCTCCTTTTCCGGCAACAGCGTTACTGTCGGGGCTGCTGTTTCCGGCGATGTTTACGGCGGGATCACCGAGTCTCCCTGGAGCAAAGTCTCCAGTAATACCGTGACCATCAAGGAGAATGTAACGGTAGGAGGCGACGTCTACGGAGGATGGCACGGCGCCTTTAACTACGAAGCGAGCGACAATAGCGTCATCGTCGACGGAACAGTGGACGGCAGGGTCCACGGGGGCTTCGCCAATTCCAGTGGAGCAGCCCGCGGCAACAGCGTCACTATCGGGCGGACGGGCCACGTCAAGGGCGATGTGTACGGAGGACAGACAAGCAGCCGCCCGGTTGAGAACAACCTCGTTGAAACGTGGGGAACGGTGGAAGGCTCCATCTATGGCGGGTCTACCGGTAATGGCGACGCCACGGGAAACCGGATTGTTCTGCATAAGGGAAGCACCGTTAACGGGACCTTGTACGGCGGTTATTCCTTCATCAGGACGGCATCAAACAATACGATTGACATCGCAGGCACGTTTACAGGCAACGCCTATGGCGGCTCCGGCGAAAATAATGCCGCGATGAATAACACCATCATTCTGCGCGAGGGCGCGGATGTGTCCAAAGCGGGACTCTTCGGCGGTTCACACGTCGGCGGCCCCGGCGATATCCGCACAGGCAATACGCTGCTGCTCGACGGATATGTTGGAAGCGTGCGGGAAATCGTCAATTTCGAGAACTACTATTTTCTTCTCCCGGAGACAGTCAAAGCAAACGACACGATCCTTACCGTTACCGGCGGCGCACAGACGGATATGCAGAAGAGTACTATCGGCGTCGGGCTCAAGGGAGGGGGGCCTGTCCTGAACAAGGGAGATTCCATCACCCTTATCCACAATGAGAGCGGCATCGACTTTACAGATTCTGAAATTGCCGACGATATTCCCGATTACATAAACGGACGACAGGGGATATCTCTTGATTATACGTTCGCTCTGGTCTTCAACGACGACAAAAACGCTCTTAAAGTTGAAGTGACCGACGTGCAGGGCGGCGGAGATGGAGGCACCGGCGGAGATGGAGGAAGCTCGGGCGGCGACGGTGGCAACACCGGCGATGGCGGAGATTCCGGCAGCGGCGGTGATGGGGGAAGCAGCGGTGATGGCGATGGAGGTGATTCCGGCGGCGAAAGTGGCGGCAACACGGGCGACAACGGTCAGGCCGTGCGCGTCAATCCCCAGGTAGCCTCCCTGCTGGAGGGCCGTGTGGCCGCACTGTCCCTGATCAATCAGGGGGCCGATCTGCTGACGGCATCGGGTATGGAAAAAGCCCGCGCCGCCGCGCGCAATACAGCGCCCGAAGCTCCCTGGGCAGCCTTTGCGGCCCTGTCTTCGGCAACGTCGCGCATCGATTCCGGTTCGGATGTCACGCTGAACAGTCTGAACCTGCTGGCAGGCTTTGCCCGCAGCTTTGATTTCTCTGCCGGGGATTTCCTTCTTGCCGTCTTTGGCGAGGCGGGATTCGGCTCCTACTGGAACAAGAGCGACTTTCAGGGGCTGCGCGATATTTCCGGAAAGGGATATACAAACTATCTCGGCGCAGGTCTGGCGGGGCGCCTTGAGCTGCTGTCCGGGCCGTATGTGGAAGCGTCTTTCCGGGCCGGACAGAGCTATTTCAATTTTGCCACGGATGATCTGCGCGATGCCTACGGCGTTTCCGCCGATTATGATTTGCGTGTCCCCTACTATGGCGCGCATGCAGGGCTGGGGTATATCTGGACTCTGGGCGACAGCGTGCAGATAGACGTGTACGGAAAATATTTCTGGACGCATCTCGGAAGCGGCGACGCCCATGTTGCCGGCGATCCCTTTTCCTTTGACGCCGCCGACTCCCGGCGTCTCCGTACCGGAACCAGAGTCACCTATACGCCGACGCCCGCCGTTTCCCTGTTTGCGGGCGCAGCCTATGAACATGAATTTTCCGGAAAGCTTACCGGTACGACGTATGGCTTTGATATTCCCGATGCCCCGTCGCTCAGAGGCGACACGGGTCGCGGAGAACTGGGCGTTATCTTCCGCCCCGGTCAGGGCGCGCTTGCCGTTGAACTGGGATTACAGGGCGCAACCGGCGTCTACGACAGCATCGGAGGCATGCTGCAAATCTCCTATACTTTTTAGAGTATTTTCAGTTTGAAATGCTTCGCATTTCAAACCATACGGCCTGTCGTTTCGCGGAAAAAGCGCAGTTTTTCCGCTTACTTTTGGCCGGGTGGCGACGTGCCGCCGCCTCGCGTTCCACCATTTTCAAAGGTGAAACGCTCCAGAGCATTTTCAGGTTGCAACGCTTTGCGTTCTTGACAGGGAGCGCGATATTGTCTAAAAGCACTCTGCTGTCGGGATGTAGCGCAGTCTGGGAGCGCACTTGAATGGGGTTCAAGGGGTCGAAGGTTCAAATCCTTTCATCCCGACCAGCAAAAAGTCTGTTCGGAAGCCGGTTAGAGGAAATTCTCTGACCGGCTTTTTTCGTGGGAAAAATCTCTCCGGACGCCTTTATCCCCCGCGCGTACCGTCAACTTCCGGTAACGCCGCCACGCGAACTCACGCGCCCTTCCCTCTTCCTGAAAACGGCCTGAGGGACATCCCGACATCCGCACACATGGTTCCCCCGCCCGGATAAAACGACAAACAAATCATCCTTTATAGTTGATTATTTTACATAATACATCTATCATAACAGATATTTTATTCCATTGCTTCCATCAGAGCGCTTTACCTTTGAAAAAGATAAAACGCGAGGCGGCGGCACGTCGCCGCCCGGCCTAAAGTGAGCGAAACAACCTTCGTTTCCGCGCATCCTCATTTCTGACCGGAGTTCAAAGGGGCTGTCCTCGCTGGATCATCAGCAGGGCAGCCTTTTTTAAAGCGTTTTGCCATTGAAAAAAGCGAAACGCGAAGCGGGGCACAGCGCCGCCCGGCCTCCGCATTTTATTTTTACAAATTCATATAAATATTAAGCCCCTGTTCCTGACAGACGAAAAAGGTTAGGGTGACTCCGTGTCTATCCGGCAAAAGGCAGGTGTTTTCAGGACGGCACACGCGTCTCGCGTCCGCAAAAAAACTCTTTTTCGCACTACAGGGTTGCGGAGGAACGTCTCACTGTGCGCGCCTATTCTGTCCGAACCGCACGCCTGTGCCGCGGCCCTGCCGACAGCCGGAGACACTGCGTCAAAGCCCTTTCAAGGTATCGCCGGGCATAGAGCATTTTCAGTCTGAAACGCTTTGCGTTTCCGCTCACTTTGGGCCGGGCGGCGCTGTGCCCCGCTTCGCGTTTTATCTTTTTCAAAGACAAAAATGCTCTAAAGGCGGAAACGCTCTCCAAAGGAGAACAGGATGGACAAGGATTGTGTATCGGAGCAAAGAGACAAGTTTCTTCTTGATCTCTCACTGAGCATAGGGGCATCATCCGATGAATACATGCTGCGGCAGCTCAAGGAAGTCTCTCCCGAATATGCCAGAGGCTACGTCGAGGCATTTCTGGGCAATGCGAGGGAGGAGGACATCCTGTTCGTATATCAGGTCATGCGCCTGGTGAACATGGCCCGCTGATGCCGCCGCCTGCTGCCCGGATCAGCGGCCCGGTCTTCCGCGCCTGCCGGGTCCGGCGTCCGCTGCCGCAACAGTCGGATACAAAGTCTTTCTCCTTTTTGGGTTGACAGTGCGCCCGGAATTGTCTAAATACATCCCTGCGTCGGGATGTAGCGCAGTCTGGGAGCGCACTTGAATGGGGTTCAAGGGGTCGAAGGTTCAAATCCTTTCATCCCGACCAGAAAAAGACCCCGAAAGGCCGGTGAGGAGAAATCCTCAACCGGCCTTTTCTTTTTTTGCCGGAACGTTTCGCCCTTGGAAAGGACAGAACGCGAGACCACGAACAGCGCCACGCGGCCAAAGTGAGCGGAAAAACCGCGCTTTTTCCGCGAAACGACAGAGCGTATGGTTTGAAACGCGAAGTGTTTCAAACTGAAAAATGTTATATAAGAGAGGCCGGGCGGTACGACGCCCCGGATTTCTTTTCCCCTGCCGCTCTCTGTCTGCCTTCCGGCAGATCAGCGCATGAGAAAACCTGTCAGAAGAGGTCCATGCCATGCCGCTGCGCTTCCTGCGCGATATCATCTTCAACGACAGTGAAAAAACGATTCCCCACGTCAGAAGCATGCAGCAGCAGCTTCAGGGACTGGGCATCTTCACCATTATCGAACGTCCTGCCCTCCATCCGGTAAAAATTTTCCTGAGAGAGCTGCTCTACTATTCGGCAATGGTTTTTCTCTTTACCCTGCTGCTCCTGCACATACTCGTGCCCTGCGTGGAAAACGCTCTCGCCTCTCTGCCGGACACTTCCTTTGTTGTAAAACAGCTGAAAGGACTTCTGCTTTCCATAAAAAGGTGAACTATGCCGCAAAAAGTCATGATCACAATTCACTGCCCGCGCGAAGATCTGCCGCCGGAAGCGCAATCCACCCTGAGCAGCATGGAAAAGTGCGGAACGCTCTCCACAGTCATTATTCCGCCGCTCACAACATCACAAATATTCATCAGAAATTTCATGATCGGCATTGCCCGCGGACTCGGTTTCTTCATCGGCGGTACTGTCATTATCGGTATGCTCGCCTGGACGATACAATCCATCGTCAGCATGAATATCCCCTATCTTACGGAGATTTTCAGACAGCTGCTGACCTTTATCAAGACAACCTGATGCCCGAAAGCAAAAGGCACTCTCCTGTCCGGAGAGCGCCTTCTCATGAGAACATTTTCAGTTTGAAGCGCTGTCGCCGCCTCGCGTTTCACCTTTTTCAAGGCTGAAACGCTCCAACGGGCCGTTCTGCGGGCTGCGAAGGCTTACAGACCTTCCAGCAGCTGCATGACGCGATCGTAGGTCAGACCGCGATGTACGCTCAGCGCCTCGGCCGGGCTTTCCTGCGTAGCCCGGCTGACGGAGGACATGGCCTCGGCTGCCTCCTCGTCCGTCAGCAGCACGGGCGTGTGAATGGAAACTTCATCGCCCGTCCCCTGCACGGGCGTGGACGGCAGCGCCGCCGCATTCCGTTCCAGTTCCTGAAAACGAGGATCAAGGGCCGCATAAAGACCGTTTATCGAAGTGATCATGGCTTTCTCCTGAATATTAGAGCAAATTCAGTTTGAAATGCTCTATCTGCGCCGGAGGCGTGCACGTTTTTCCTGCCCGGCACGCCCCGGCTATTGTATGCTATCCTGTACGGGAACCTCCCGCCCGCGTCCAAAGGTCTGCGGGGGAGACGGCCTTTCGCACCTTATCCGCCGATAAGCTGCATGGCCATCTGCGGCAGGGCATTTGCCTGCGCCAGCATGGCGATGGCCGATTGTGAGAGAATCTGCTGCCGGACAAACTGCGTCATTTCCGTGGCCACATCCACATCGGAAATACGGGATTCCGCCTGCTGCAGGTTCTCGGCCTGAATGTTCAGATTGGTAACGGTGTTTTCAAACCGGTTCTGCAGGGCCCCGAGATGCGCGCGGATCTTGTCCTTGTAGACAATGGCGTCGGCAATGGCGACAACAGCCCGCTGCGCATTTTCCTGAGTCGTGAGGTTGTTGCCCGCGGCGGGAACCCATTCGGTGCGCGTATCGTCCTCAAAGGTCTGCACATAGTGGGTCGCGGTATCCACCATACCCTTTTCGCTTCCCAGCAGACCGTGATTGTCCATCCAGGTCTGGCCTCCGCCGCCTATGGACTTGTAAATATTCGTCACATCATCGGCCGTTGCCGTATATTCCGGTTCAATGGGCGCAAGGAATCCCCCCTTGAGGTCGGGGATGTTGTCAATGGAGAAGCTGCCGGCGGTGAACTTCAGATCGTCGTCATCAAGCTCGTCGGACCCCGTGCCGGTGCCTGCGGCGATGCCGAAGGGCGTACCGCTTGCCGCCGCTGCCTGCATGGCGTCAATCATGGCCTGCCAGCCTTCGTCGCTGGCCTTCTTCTCTGCCAGATGCTGCGCGACCACCGGCGGATTGCCCGCGGCAAGCTCCTGATTGTAATAGGCCTCAAAGCCTGTGGTAACGCCGTCGCCGTCATACTTGCTCGAATAGACGCCGCGCATGGCGTTCTCAACGCGCGTGCGAAGTTCCGTCGCCTTTGTCCTTGCCTCGGCATCAACCGCATTGTGAATGGCCAGCACCTGATCGGCATTCAGCGCAATGCCCGCAATGCCGCCGCCAAGCGCCGCCCGGGCCTTTGTTGCCGCATCCGTGAAGAGTTCGTCATAGATCTTTTCGTACACGGCTTCATAGGCCTGTGTTCCGATCTGATCGATAAAGGCGTCCGCTCCCTCTCTGTTGCGGGGCGGCATAATGTCGTCGGGAGGCGTGGTCAGACTGCTGATATTCTGATCATTGATGACCGTCTCGGACCTGGCCAGAACTTCCTTAATAGCGGCTTCGGTAGCGGTCTTGCTTGCGGCGGCGTCCGCCTCGGCATGAAGCTGCCCTTCGGTGATGGCCGCGGTATAGGCATCTTCATAAGCCGGCAGGAAGGCGTCCTCGTAGATCTTGTCCATGACGGCCTTGGCCATTTCCCGATCCTGGGAAGCGTATTCGTCGGCAAGGCGCTGTGCTTCCTCTGCCGCCTTCTTGCTGGCCTCCTCGGCCGGAATCCCCTCGCCACCCGTTGCCGGAGTACCGGTAACGAGCTTGTTGTAAATGGCCGTGTAAAAACCGGGATACACTTCCGCATAGGTATTCTGATACATCTTCTCGGCGCTGGCATCCCGCAGTTCCTCATAGTATTCGGGAGTCAGCTCGCCCACGCGCGGCCCGACAAGTTCAAAGGCGGTATTGCCCACGCCCATGGCCGCAGCGGTGCAGTCGCCAATCTGAATGTAATAGTAGTCCTCAGCCGAATCGTTGCCGGTGCCGAAATGCACCTTGAGCGCGCCGGAGGAAACGCGCTGGCTCCCGTCGTGGGGACCGCTCAGGCTTCCGTCCAGCAGCTTGGTGCCGTTGAAATCCGTGGCATTGGCAATGCGGGTGATTTCCGAGGCCATCTGCTGATATTCCGAATCAATCAGCATGCGCTGTGTGGAAGAATACGTGCCGGTGGCGGCCTGTTCGGCCAGTTCGCGCATGCGGATCAGCTTTTCATCAATGATGCTGAGCGCGCCGTCCGCCACCTGTATCAGCGATATGGCATCATTGGCATTGCGCGCTCCCTGCATCAATGCGGCAATATCCGCCCGCTGCAATTCCCGGATGGCAAGCCCCGCGGCATCGTCCGCGGCGGAATTGATACGCATGCCGGACGAAAGACGCTCCGTACTGGTCGCCAGGTTGGCGTAATGCGTATTCAGATTGCGGGCCACATTAA
>DXFI01000090.1 GCA_019114565.1 Candidatus Desulfovibrio intestinigallinarum
AAGGCTCCTGCGTCGCCTAACGGACACGGCCTTCGGCCGCCCGTTGGGTCGCTGCTCGCGGCAAAAAGGGGTTCCTTCCCCCTCAAACTCCCCCATCCTCCCCAAAACCCGCACACTGTGGACGGGTACAAAGAAACTTTTCATAACATCCTGGAGCATTTTCAGTTTGAAATGCTATACGTTTCAAACCATACGGCCTGTCGTTTCGCGGAAAAAACGCGGTTTTTCCGCTCGCTTTGGGCCGTGCCGCCTCGCGTGGCAGTTTTTCAAAGGAGAAACGCTCTACCACCAGTAGCGCGGGTAACGCCGGTTTGCGGGAATATTGTTGACAACCAGCGCAATGCCCAGCATCAGCAGCGCGCCCGCCAGGCACGGAACAAAAACATAACCGTAGCCAAGCTCCCGGATGCCGTCGCCGCCCATGACGGCAATCAGCGCGGTAGCTCCGCCCGGAGGGTGCAGGGTCTTGGTGAAGTGCATGCAGGCAATGGCCGTAGCCACGGCAAGGCAGGCCGCAAGCCATGTCGCGCCCGGTACAAGCAGGGCGCAGCTCACACCGGCCAGAGCGGATACCACATGCCCGCCCACAAGATTGCGCGGCTGTGCCAGCGGGCTTTCAATGGCTCCGAAGGCCAGAACCGCCGACGCCCCGAATGAACCAATCAGCAGCGGGAAACCGGCGGAACTCGTTACCAGCCGCTCCAGCAGAGCTATCAGGGCAATAGCGAGACAGCTTCCCGCCCAGGCAACGGCTATCTCCGAAAGGGCCGCCCGGGGCGGCGACTGTTCGCCACCCCGCATCTTCTTCAAATACGAATTCATGGCGCAAGGCTCTCCTGCCGCGCCTCGTGCGCGGCCCTCTCCTTGTGCCAGACTCTTTCCCGCCGCGCTGTGCGGCGGCACACAAAAAGACAAAAAAGCGCTCTATCCCCTTACGCTGCACAAGACACAGATGTTGCAGGAGGAAAGAAAAACCAGACCTCTGCTGTCGTCGCAATGGGCCCGGCCTGCGACCGCTCGCAGGCTGCCGGAAACGGCAGAAAGCAGAGCCTCTCCTATCCTTTCAGTAAAAAACGGGGGAAGGGAAACCCCTCTGTTTGAGAGAGTTTTCCCTTCCCCCGGAAAAGGCACGTGTGGCACGGTCCGGTCAGACCGTACGACACAAATTTTACATTTTTCAGCTACATAGAGCTTGCAGCTATATCCCCCCAAAATCTCTTCGAAAAAGCGCGCTGGGGAAGGGAAACACCTCTCGCGCTAGCAGAGGGGTTTCCCTTCCCCCAACAATCTACGAATCGAGAACAGGCCTTAGGCCGGATTCTTCATGTCGGTAAGCAGATGCGTCAGCGCGTCCGCCTGCTGCTGCAGCTGATCCAGCGCCGCCATAGCCGTATGCATGGCTTCGGAGGTGCGGGCGGAAAGCTGGTTCACTTCCATGATGGAACGGTTGATTTCATCGGAAGCCGCAGACTGCTCCTCGCTGGCGGTGGCAATGGCCCGGACCTGATCGGCGGAGCCGTCCACCATCTGCACGATCTCCTGAAGCGCCTGGCCGGACAGGTTGGCAAGCTCCGTTGCCTCGGCAATGATATCCACGGACTTGTCCACCTGCTCGCGGCTCTTGTGGGTGCTGTCCTGAATGGCGCGGATGGCGTTGCCCACATCGGCCGTGGAGGCCATGGTCTTTTCTGCCAGCTTGCGCACTTCATCGGCAACCACGGCAAAACCGCGCCCGGCTTCGCCGGCACGGGCCGCTTCGATGGCAGCGTTAAGGGCCAGCAGGTTTGTCTGATCCGCAATATCGGAAATCACGGCCATGATGCGATTGATGGCCTGCGCCTGTTCGCCAAGAATATTCATATCATCCTTGAGCTGACGCGTCTGATCATGCACGGTCTGAATGGCCGTGACGGCCTTCTGGACGACGACTTCGCCGCTGTTGGCCTTGTCGCGCGTCTGGCTGGAGGCAGTGGACGCCGTATCGGCATTGTTGGCCACTTCCAGCACGGTGGCGTTCATCTGCTCCATGGCCGTCGCCGTTTCGGACAGACGGGAGGCGGACTGTTCAGCGCCCGCATTGGAAACCTGCACCTGCTCCGTCAGATTGGCCAGGGCCTCGTTGATATTCTTGACGACGCCCTCGATCTGCGCGGCCGCCGCCAGCATGCCTTCGCGCTGGGCGCGTTCGGCCTTTTCTCTGGCAAGACTGGCTTCTTCCATGGCCTGACGCGCTTCCTGCGTCTTGGCGTCGGCTTCGGCGGTCTTGTTCTCGGCCAGCGTGATGTTCTTCTGCAGACGGTCGATCATGGAACGCAGCGAATCGGCCAGCAGCCCCATGTCGTCATTGCCGCGAACAGGGAGTTCTTCCTTGCTCATGGGATTTTCCGCCACAATACCGGCGTAGCGGGTGATCTGCTTGACGGGACGCCCGATGCGGATACCGATAATCAGCGACAGTACAAGCTGGAACGCCAGCACAAGACAGGTCGCCAGCAACGTATTGCGCACGGCATCGTCACGCAGCTTGAAAATCTTGGTCACCGGCGCGCCGATGAACCACATACCCACGGTTTCCCCCTTGTTGCTGCGCAGGGGCCAGTAGCAGGAGGCGTACTTCTGCCCGAACAGCTCGTTGAGCGTAAAGAAATTGGTTCCCTTCTTGAAGATGGCGTCCAGCACGGCCTGATCCGTCACCTTGGTGCCGATACCGCGGGACCCGTCAGCCTGCACCAGCGTGGTCTGCACGCGGGTATCGCCCTTGAAAACAGTGGCGTCAAGGCCGGTCAGCGCCTTGAGGTCTTCCACATAGGCAGGTTCGGAAAGGGCTCTCCCGATGGAAATGCTGCCGATGACCTTACCCTGCGCATCGCGCACGGGCGCGGAGGCTCTCAGAGTAAAGGGAACGACGGTCCCTACGACTATATCTACGGTAGCCGTGCCGCCCAGAGCGCGCACGACGGTTTCCTGCTTTGTAACATCGTCGCTGTGTCTGTCGGAATGGCCGCGCCCCATGACCTTGCCGCGGGCATCGGTAATGGTGCAGAAGTCGCTCTTGGAGACATCCTGCAGATGACGGGCAAAGGCCTGCACGGCGGGAATATCGCCCGCCTGCAGCGCATTGATGATGACGGGATTCTCCGCGCTCATGGAGGCAAGGCGTACAAAGGCGCTGCCGTTGCGCGTATTGTAGGTGTCCACCATCCGCTGCAGGCGCATCACGCTCTGCTCAATGCTGGCATAGAGGGCATTGCCCATAAAATGGATGCTGACACCGAACAGGACGCAGCCCAGCAAGAGAAGCGCCGCAAAGATGCTGAAAATATATTTGTGCGTTAGCGTCACGGTAAAGCGCATGCCTTTCCCCCCGTTGAACGTGGCGGCGCCGTGCGGAACGCTCCAGTCCTGCACTCGCCTGTACTACAAAAAATACAGCCGACAACAAAATTTCCCGGCATTGACGCGCTGCAACCTTCATAAATCTGTTACAGCCGCTGCCTCGTAACATAAGACTACCTATAGTATACACTGCTATGGGAGAGCGCGCAAGTTCCGCTCTCCATGTTTGTGGAGCGGCGGGATATCAAAAAAAAGAGCGCCCTCAGGCAGAGGACGCTCCGGAAGGAGTCTCGTATGCAGCCGGGGAGGAAGGGAGCTTCCATCCTCCCCGCCGTACGACTTCTGATATAGCTAACCTTGTTCGGCCACGGGCACACCGCAGGAGCTGTCGGCATCGTCGCCGTGCTCCGGCAGCTTTTCCTTGCCGCCGAGGCAGCCAAGCCACAGCGTGCTCAGGAAGCTGATGGCGGCCGCCGCAAGCAGATAGCCGCAGAGATACCAGGGCTGACCGCCGTTGGAGCTGACCAGCAGCGTCGCAATCATGGGCGTGATGCCGGAAGCAAAGATCCCGGAGAACTGATAGATGAAGGAAACGGCGGAATATCGCACCGTGGGCTCGAAGCTCCCGGAGAACATGCTGGACATGGTGGCGTATGCCGCGCCGTAGATAATGCCGAAGGGGAAGGCAATCGCCAGGAAGACCAGCAGCAGGTTCTGGCTGAAGTTATGCAGCACCCAGAAGGTCGGGTAGGCCGTGATGCCCAGCAGCAGCGCCGCGATGGCGAAGATGCGCATCCGCCCCAGCTTGTCGGCCTTCATGCCCCAGAAGGGAATGGCCACGGCCATGACGGCGGCGGCGCCCACGATGATGAAGAGGCTGTGCGTCTTGTCCACGCCGCAGGATGCCGTCAGATAGGTCAGGGAGAAAACGCCGAACACGTTGAATGCGATGCCTTCCACGAAACGCGCGCCCACGCAGGCGGTCAGCGTCTTGGGATAATGCTTGAAGGCCGCAAGAATGGGATACTTGACCTTGTCGCGCTTCTGCTTGTCGGCGGCAAAATCCTGCGTTTCCGTGACGGACAGGCGGATATACGCGCCCACGGCCACGAGAATGGCGCTCAGCAGGAAGGCGATGCGCCAGCCCCAGCTGAGGAAGGCCTCGTCGGACAGAGCAAAGGACAGGACGCCGATCACCCCGGAGGCGAGCATCAGGCCGAGAGCAAGACCCACCTGCGGCAGGCTGCCGTAAAAGGCGCGCTTTTCCGGCGGCGCAGATTCAAAAGCCATAAGCACGGCGCCGCCCCATTCGCCGCCGATGCCGATGCCCTGCGCCAGACGGCAGATGACCAGCAGAATGGGCGCCCAGATACCGATGGTATCGTAGGACGGCACAAGACCGATGCCGACGGTGGCGACGCCCATGATTTCCAGCGTCAGCACCAGCATTTTCTTGCGGCCGAGCTTGTCGCCGAAATGCCCGAAAATGACGCCGCCCAGCGGGCGCGCGATAAAGCCGACGGCAAAGGTGGCAAAGGCCAGAACCGTGCCCACGGTCGGGTCCGTCGTGGGGAAATAAATCTTGTTGAACACGATGCCCGCGACGACGCCGTAGAGAAAGAAGTCATACCATTCAATGACGGCGCCTATCAGGGAGGAGACGACCACGCGGCGGAGATTTGCGCCGCAGAACTGAGAATTCGCAGTATTGCTCATGGAAGCTCCTTACGACAGCTTGAGGACCTTGCGGGCGTTTTCGTACATGACCTTGGCGCGCACATCGTCGGGCAGCGGGAAGCCGGCATAGGCGTCAAGGGCGTCGTCCAGCTCAATGAAGGGATGCGCGCTGGCGAAAAGAACCTTGTCGGAAATGGTATGACACATGGCATCCACAAAAACGTCGCGCATGGGCGCGCGCTCATATTCCGAGAAGTCCATATAAACGTTGGCATTGCGCAGGCAGGCGTAAATGCATTCGTTCACATACGGATAGCCGCCGTGGCTCATGATCAGGGTCAGTTCGGGGAAGTCGCGGGCCACCTTGTCCACGTCGCGCGGATCGGCGTACTCCATGATGGCGCCGGGAACCTGCGGCGGGGGGGCCATGGTGATGAACACCGGAATGCCCAGTTCCGCGCACTTGGTATACAGAGGATAGAAGCGGGCTTCGGAAGCGGGGATATGGGCCAGATAGGGATCGATGGCGATGCCCTTCATGCCGTATTCTTCCACGGCCTTCACGATCTCGCGCACGGCGGCCATTTTCTTGTGAGGATCAATGCCCCAGAAACCCACGAACTTGTTGGGATAGGCCCGGCAGAATTCCAGCACGCTGTTGTTGTTGGCGGGAAAACCGTACGTCGTTTCCGCGTCGCGTCCGGTGATGACGCCCAGCTCAACGCCGACGGCGTCAAGATGCTCCACAATCTCCGGCAGGCTCTGAGGCTTGCGCGCCTCGAAGCCGATGACCTCGCATGCGGCCTTGAACATGGTGCTGTTCTTGATGCCATTGATGATTTCAGGCGTATTGGGCCTGAAGCGAAAATCGATAACTTTCATGGCGCGCTCCTCTGCACGAAAACCTGTTGACCGCAAAGCGGCGGACATACCCTCACGGGGAAAACCCCCTTTCGGGAAACAACTCGACTCACAAGAAACCTGAAGAGCCCGCCATTCTGACGCCCTGGCAAAAAACCGCCGAAGAGATTGAACAGAAATGCACAATCTCTTGTCATTTCGGAAAGCCGGACACACTCAGACACTGCCGATACCAGCTTTCACGAGTACGCCGCCGTAAAAACACTCTTTTACTTTTTTCATATGGTAATAAATGTTTTTATTACCGATCTTAAAAAGAGCAGTTTTTCAGACAGGCAGCGCAGCATGGAAAAAGTACGTTTTTACTTCTGCCGATTCGCACAGCTCATGCAAAATTGCGAACTTTTTCCCAAGCCAAAAGCAAGCTCTTTCCTGCTCTCTACCTGCTGAAAAAATTTTTTTCAATAACACTGAAGACTTGTATGGCTTTATTATATCATAATAATAAC
>DXFI01000091.1 GCA_019114565.1 Candidatus Desulfovibrio intestinigallinarum
CTTTTGAAAAAGGGCCTCTCCCTTCCCCCGGAAAAATACCTCCGCCTAATGCCCTGTAATGCCGTATTTTTTCAGCTTGTACTGGAGCAGGCTTTTGGAGATGCCGAGGTATTCCGCGGCTTTGACCTGCACGAGATCGGCGCGGACAAGGGCGCGCCGGATGAGGGCGGCCTCGATTTTTTCCAGAGTATCGGCGAGATCGAGCTGTACGGGCAGGAGGTCCACGGCGCTTTTGAACTGTGCGTCTTCGTCGCGGATTTCCGCAGGCAGATCGTCAACGTTGATGACATTGCCGGGGACGAGCACCATGCAGGATTCCACCACGTTTTCCAGCTGCCGGATATTGCCGGGCCATTCGTAGCCGGTAAGGTAGTTGAGGGCTTCGGTGCTGAAGGTCTTGGGGGGCATGTTGTTTTCCGCCGTCACCTTTTCCATGAAGTGCGCCACCAGCGAGGGAATGTCCTCGCGGCGTTCGCGCAGGGCAGGCAGGGGGATTTGCACCACATTGAGGCGGTAATAAAGATCGTCGCGGAAGGCTCCCCTTTCCACCAGCTCGGCAAGATCCTTGTTGGTGGCGGCCACCACGCGGATATCGACCTCAATTTCCGCGCCGCCGCCCACGCGCTCGAATTTGCGTTCCTGAAGGACGCGCAGCAGCTTGACCTGAAGCTCCGGGGTCAGCTCGGCAATTTCGTCGAGAAAGAGCGTGCCGCCGTCGGCCTGCTCAAAACGCCCCCGGCGCATGGCGACCGCGCCGGTGAAGCTGCCTTTTTCATGGCCGAAGAGCTCGCTCTCAAGCACGCCGGGATTGAGCGCCATGCAGTTCACGGAAATGAAGGGCTTGTCCTTGCGCGGACTGGAATAGTGAATGGCGCGGGCCACAAGCTCCTTGCCGGTGCCGGATTCGCCGGAAATAAGCACCGTGGCGCGGCTGGGCGCGGCCCGCTCCACCATGGCAAGCACCGTGCGGATGGCATGGCTGCGGCCCACGATTTTGTGGACGCCGTAGCGCTCCTCCATGGATTCCTGAAGCAGACGATACTGCCGGTGAGCGCGCGCCAGTTCCGTGGCATTGTGCACGGAGAGCAGCAGCTCGTCGTTGGAAAAGGGCTTGGTGATATAGTCGAACGCGCCATATTTCATGGCTTCCACGGCGCTTTCGATGGAGCCGAAGGCCGTCATGATCAGCACGGGAATATGAGGCCAGTTCTTTTTGACCTGCTGCAGCACTTCGCGGCCGCTGACCTTGGGCATCTTCATGTCCGTCACGACCACGTCGACTTCGCTTTCACTGAGAAAGGCAAGCGCCGTTTCGGGGTCGTTCAGGGCGGTGACGGTATAGCCCTCGTCCTCCAGCAGGGTCTGCAGGACCAGCAGATAGTTTTTTTCGTCGTCAATAATCAGGATATGCGATTGTTCGCTCATGGCGGCTCCGGCTTGGGACAGGAAGCAGACGGTACGGGGGGACGTCCGGTGTCCTGCGACTTCGGGAGGTAGAACGCTTTACCATTGAAAAAGGCAAAACGTGAAGGAGTGAGCGGAAAAAAACGCGTTTTTTCCGCGAAACGACAGGCCGTAGAAAAAACTTACGCGTTCTGATCCCCGCCCGTTTCGGGGGGCGTTTCCCGTTCTTCGGGTGCGGGAACCTCGCCTTCGGCGGCGGGCAGGCTCAGGCGGACGACCGCGCCTCCTTCCGGGGCGTTGTCCAGCTCGATATGCCCGCCGTGGCTGGAGATGATGGAATTGACAATGGGCAGGCCCAGCCCCGTGCCGCCGTCCTTGGTGGTAAAGAAGGGGTCAAGCAGGCTGGGCAGAAGCGCGGGATCGATGCCCGGCCCGGTGTCGCGCACGGCAATGGAGATGACGTCGTTTTCCTGCCAGGCATTGATGGTGAGAATGCCCGGTCCGTCGAGCGCCTGCTGTCCGTTCACCAGAATATTGTAGAAGGCCCGATAGAGAAGGTCCTTGTCGCCGCGCACCCAGAGGGGCGTTTTTTCGGCAACGATGGGCGCGGGCCAGACGGGGGAGCCGGGGGCGTCGCCGCGTTCTATGCCTACGGAAACGCGCTTCATTTCCCCTTCCAGAAAGGCCAGCACCTGATCCAGCACGAGCTGCACGTCCACGAGGTCCTGCCGGGGCTTGCGGGGACGTGCGTAGTCGAGGAAGTCGTTGACGGTCTGTGACAGCCGCACGGCCTCGTCATAGATGGCGTCGAGGATGCGGCGTGTGCCGGTATCGGTCTTGTCCGCGCGGCGCTGGAGCAGTTCGGCGCTGGAGCGGATGATGCCGAGAGGATTGCGGATTTCGTGGGCGATGCTGGCAACCACGCGGCCCATGCTGACGAGCTTTTCGTTGCTGTGCAGTTCGTTTTCCAGCAGACGGTTTTTCTGCATGCGTTCGGCCAGCACGCGTTCCGCGCGCTGAATGAGCATGAGCAGCAGCCCGAACATGATCACGGACGACAGCAGACACATGACGATGATGATGCCCTGAAAGGCCAGCACCTGTTCATAGTCGCCGGTAATGTCCTGTGTCAGCTCCAGCGCGCCCATGATGGGCGGGTCCTGCCCCGGGCGCAGGGCTTCTCCGCGCAGGGGGTAGAGCACGCGCAGTACAAAGGTGCCGGGCTGGAGGGGCAGATGAAAGGGCGTCTGCCAGTCGGGGATGGCCGCGATGATCTCCGGCTTGACGCTGTGCCCGCGCAGCACCTCCTCCACATTGGCGGGGGCAAGGCCGGGACGTCCGATCTCGGCCTTGTCCGTGGAATAGGCGACGACGCGCGAAAAGTCGTAGATGCGCAGACGCTGAACGGAAAGCCCGTGAATGACGGACACCACCACTTCGTCCAGCCGCCGGTACTGCGTATTCTGCCGCAGGGCTATGCGCCCGTAGGCCAGCAGGGTCGGCAGGGCAAAGCGCTGATAGATCTGGTGGTTGAGGTTCTGCGCCAGCAGATGGGCAAAGTCCTCCTGCCGTGTAAGCAGCGTCTGCCGCGCCGAATTGGAAATGAAGAACGACAGCCCCAGACTCGTGAGCAGGATGACCACAAAGGACAGCCAGGAGAGCGTTCGCGCATAGCTGAGGGGCAGGTCCTTTTCCGGGATCGGCGCGGCAGACGAAGTGACTACGGACATTTAGAAGCTCTGCACGTCACGGCTGCGGGACAGGAAGGAGGCCAGAGCCGCGCTTTCTTCGGCATAGCCGGGAGCGCCGAGACGGGAGTTGGCAATCCGCTTGCCCAGCTCCACGGCGGGCTGATCGAGCGGATTGATGTTCATGAGCCAGCCGGTGAGAAGCGTCGCGGCTTCCAGCAGGGCCATCATGGCCCCTGCGGCGCGGGGGCCGGTATTTTCCATATGCAGGTTCACCAGCGGCACCTGACTGCTGCCCAGCGCCATGCGCGTGCCGAGGGCTTCGGCGGTCAGAAGATCGCCGAAGGGCTTGCCGCGCAGCCAGGCCCAGTTCTCGGGCAGGTCGTCGGGCAGATTGCGCCCGGGGCCGTCGTCGGCGCAGGTGACAAAGATGCAGCCCTTGTCGCGCCGGCCGTCCAGGAACATCTGATTGACGGAATGCTGATCCGTAACGCCCACAGCGGGCACGGGTTGCAGGCCCTTGCCTTCCTTGCCCAGACTTTCCGCCCAGAGCTGGGCAAACCAGGGGCCGTACGTGGCCCACAGAGGGATGTAGCAGAAGAAGATCAGCTGGCTGTAACCGGCGGCTTCAAGGGCGTTGGCCCAGCAGGCGAGACGGAAGGCGGGGTGGCTCTCCAGCGGCGTGTTGCCGTCCGCCAGCGGACGGGCCACATCCGCCGCGCCGTTCAGCAGGGCTTCCCAGTCAATGCCGAGAAAGGCGGCGGGCAGCAGGCCGACGGCGGAAAGAGCGGAATAGCGGCCGCCGAGATGATCGGGCACTTCCAGCGAGTCCAGCCCGTGCTGCTGCGCTTCCTGCCGCAGAAAGCCCTTGGCAATGTCGGTCACCACGATCATGTGATCCGTCCAGCGGGAGCCGAGGGCTTCCCGGAGCCAGCGACGGGCAAGGAAATACTGGGTCACCGTTTCGATGGTGCCGCCGGATTTGCTGATGCAGACCACCGTGGTGTCGCTGGGCGACAGCGAGGAAAGCCAGCTTTCAAAAATGGTCGGGCTGACGTTGTCGGCAATCCAGAGGCAGGGGCCGTCATGTCCGGGGCCGTCCTGTCCCGGCGCAAAGGCGCGCTGAATGGCGCGCGCGCCCAGAGCGGAACCGCCGATGCCCAGCACCAGCATATGCTTGCGGGAACGGATACGGGGCAGCAGGGGGGGCAGGCTTTCCCGCAGCGCGGGAACAAAGGGAAATGTCAGAAAGGGAAGAGTTCCGGCGGCGCATTCGCGTTGCAGACGCTGCGCCAGCTCGGAAGCGCGGGCGGTGAAGGGCGCCGTTGCATCGGGGGAGAGCCTGCCGGTGTAGGCCTGGGACCATTCAATACTGTGAGACATGGGGCGTACCTCTCTTTCTCGGTATGAACTGCCCGCCCCGGAACAGGGCGCGGGCTTGCTTTCGTTGCCGTACAGAAGGCGGGTCGATCCTCTCCCGGAGCGTTTTCAGGGCGTGTTCACATCCATATCGAGTGGCACAGCCGGCCGTATGAAATGAAGGATGATATGTCCTCCGCTTCCCCGGCGCGCTTTCGGGAACGGATGCCGCAAGGAAAGAATCCGTGCAGGCATCTTCCCGTTGAAAACGCGCTGGAGAAGGGAGGGGGTGAACAGGCCCTAGCGAATACTCCCCGGAGGCGCGAGGCCGGGCAGAAGGCTGAGAGGGCGGGGAGCAAAAAAGCGCCGTCGTACCTGTTTGTAGGTCTGCGGACGCACGCCGAAGCGGTAATGCCAGAGAGGGCAGTCGTCGCGCGCCGTGCAGCGGCGTACGTCGCTCCGGCCTCCGGCGCAGAGCAGGCAGTGCCGACGGACGGCGCGACGGGCCTCCCGGGCGGCGGCTTCGCCGCTGACGCCTTCGGGAGCCGCCAGCCGCCAGCCGTGCAGACAGCAGTCCTCGTCGGGGCATTCGCGCACGGCGCGGGATGAGCCGCCCTGACAGTCAAGACAGAAACGGCGTATGCAGGCTATGGAAGACGTGTTTGCCATGAGGCCCGTGCAGTGCCGTTAGGCCGAAGCGCCGCAGCACTTCTTGTATTTTTTGCCGCTGCCGCAGGGACAGGGATCGTTGCGTCCCACCTTGGGTTCCGGCCGGTGATAGGTCTCGCCGCGCAGGGGCACGCCGTCCACATAATAGAGCTTGTCGTCCTTGCGATCAAAGAAGCTCTTTTCGCCGATCTGGCGCAGCACACCGTCCAGTTCGTAGAAGGCATAGAAATCGACCACGTCGTAGCGTTCGCCGTTTTCTCCGGCAGGGACATTGTCGGCCGTGCCGACGATGTCCAGACGATGCCAGTGCACGCCTTCGGCGGACTGGGCCAGCTGTTCGGCGGTTATGCCTTCCCGGTAATCGGGGTGCGTGGTTTCCACCAGATAGTCGAAGTGCCCGGAGCCGTAGGCCGTATAGCGGGAGCGGACAAGAGCTTCGGCCGTTTCAGGCCATTTTTCGCCTTCGATGTAGGGACGACAGCACTGCTCATAAGCAAGACCGCTGCCGCAGGGACAAAGTTCGGACATGAAAAACCGTTCCTGGCAAAGGGTGAGGCGACGTCATGAAAAACGTCGCCGGAGTATGTGTAAATGGTACGCCGGTGCCGAATTTTTCTCAAGCCTGCGAACCGGGCAGAATGCCGCCGAGGCGGACTACGTCGCCGACGCCTGGCGCCGGCCCGCCTTCAGGTAAATCAAGGGAGATACAGGCTCCCTTGCGGCCCGAGAAGACGGCCAGACCGAGGCTGTCCGCACAGGCGGCCCGCTCCACGGGGAAGCGCCAGACATCCGTGGCTCTGTTTGGCCGTTCCGGCAGGGGCGTATGCGGTATATCCGGCACACACCAGAGACGATAAAAGGTTCCCTGCACGTTTTTCACTGTCTGGATGCGGAAAATTTCGCTCAGACCGTGCCGCCGCAGCAGAGCCGCCGCCGCGCGGCCCGACAGCCACGTCAGAAGACCGGCCGCAACGCCGGCCAGCGCCAGCGCCGGAGCCAGATACAGAGGGGACAACCCGGTTCTGGAGCGGACAAAAGACAGCGCCCCCGCCTGCTGGGCGGCGGCATCAGGCCAGATGACGACGTCGTAACTCTGAGAACCGCCGCCGCCGCGAAAGCCGACGGTCAGACCATAGCGTCCGGGAGTCGCGCCGGGAGGGGTGGAAACCACGCCGCGCCACATGCCGTTGCCGAACCAGTAGCTGGGGAAGAAGCCTTCCAGCCGGAACTCCACAGGCGCTGTTTCCGGCGTCAGCCGCAGGCGCAGGTCTTCGGGAACGGGATGTTTGGAGGATACAGGCCCGGAAAGGCTTTCGCTTTGCCCGGCAATCAGTTCTATGCGGGTGCTGCCCGCGCGCATGAGCGCCACAAGCCCGTCCACAAGCGTGAGGGCCGCAAGACAGAGAAGCAGGGCGGCAAGAGCGCCGCTCCAGCGGCGGACGCGGGCAATGCGTCGCGCCTGTTCGCGCCACGGCAGCGGGTTCCGGGAGTCTTCGGACGTCATGCAGCCTCCTTGACAGCAGAAAACGGGAATAAAATGCTCTGGAGTGTTTCAACTTTGAAAAAGGTGAAACGCCAGACGGCAGCACAGCGCCGCCCGTCCCAAAGTGAGCGGAAAAACTGCGCTTTTTCCGTGAAACGACAGACCGTATGGTTTGAAACGCAACGCGTTTCAAACTGAAATTGCTCTAGCGTTCCCGGAATCATGCGTCAATGTGCGTCGGCTGTCCAGCGCCGCCTGCGGACATTCGGCTGGAGCGGGATATGGTGGCGGGATGTTTTTTCGGGGGAAGGACTCCTTTTATCGCTGCAGTCGATGCCGTAAGGCGGTCGCCTGACGGGCACGGCCTGCGGCCGTCATTCGGTCGCGGCTGGCGGGCAAGGGAACTGCAAGAACGTCCGGAGCGTTTCAACTTTGAAAAAGGAGAAACGCGAGGCGGCACAGCGCCGCCCGGCCCGAAGTGAGCGGAAAAACCGCGCTTTTTCCGCGAAATGACAGGCCGTATGGTTTGAAACGCACAGCGTTTCAAACTGAAAATGCTCTATCTGGAGGATAAAACGGTTCGGGGACGCTGCCGTTTTTTCTTGTGGCAACGTCCCCGGGGAGACAATAGAGCGTTTCATCCTTGAAAAAGGTAAACCGCGAAGCGGCGGCACACGCCGCCCGGCCCAAAGCGAGCGGAAAAAACGTGTTTTTCCGCGAAACGACAGGCCGTATGGTTTGAAGTGCTCTAGAACTTGTAACCGATGGTGGCGGAATAGATGTTGGCGACGGTATCGCGGGATTCCCCGCCGGAGATTTGGCCATGGATACCCGCGGCGCGGGTGCTGCCGTAGTCAAGGGAATTGATCCAGAGATGCGCGTAGGCAAGGTCAAGGGTCCAGTTATCCCACTTGAAGCCCGCACCCACAGTCATGACGGTGCGCCCGTTGGTGGGGATCATAAAATCGGCATAGGTGGCGTCCACCACGGGCGTTTCGTACCAGACGCCGCCGCGCAGGGTCAGCCAGTCGAGAGGGCTGTATTCCACGCTGGCGTTGAAGTTCCAGCCGTCGCGCCAGTTCTTGGGGCTGATGGCGTCATAGCCGCTGTCAAAATAGATATCCAGAGACTTGAAGTCGGACCAGCGCGTCCAGACGGTGCCCACTTCAAAGCTCAGGTTGTCCAGCGGCTTGTAGCTCAGGCCCAGAGAAACGGAGTCCGGCAGGATGACGGTGCCGTGGGCATTGGTGTCCAGGGCGTGGGGAACCTGATTCATCTCGGCAAGAAAGTTGTCGGTCTGCCGCCCGAAGGAAACGTCGCCCAGCAGCTTGAGGGCAACCTTGCTCTTGTAGGTCAGACCCAGCGACCATTCATCGTTCATGCGCAGATGCGCGCCGAACTGCGCGCCGAAGCCCCAGCCCGAGGCGCTCAGGTTCATTTCATTGTCAGGTTGTTGCTGGGGTAAAAAGCCGTTCATAGTATAGGTGGGAATCTGCGAACCCATGCTGAACATGCCGTACATGATTTCCACGCCGACGGAGAGGGAAAGCACGTCGCTGACCTTGAAGGCCACGGTGGGCACGGCGGAGACGGTCTGGAGGGAAATGTCCGTCACGTTGTAGCGGCCGAACCAGTTGCTGTCATATTCGTTGCCGAGGCCAAAGCGGGAAAAGACGCCGAGGCCCAGCCAGACGCGATCATTGAGCTGATGCGTGACATAGCCGTGCGGCGCGGGCCAGATATTGGGCTTGGTCTGGGTATGCTGGCCTTCGCCCCCCTGTACGACCTGAATGGTCCCCATCGGCGCGATGGCCGCAAAACCGCCCATGAGCTGCGTGCCCGGAAGCTGGGTGATACCCGCGGCGTTGTAGGCGATGGCGGAAGGATCATCGGCGCGGCCCACAAGACCGCCCGCCAGAGACAGACCTCGGGAGCTCCATTCCGTCAGGGCGAAGCCTTCCGCCAGTGCGGAGGTGGCGGCACTCAGCCAGACAAGACAGGACAGGACAAACAGACGCGACGCTTTCAAGACGGTTCCTCCAGATGGGATTCGTGGGGTTGCGGTCTTCCCTGCTCCGCCTGCTTTCGGAGCGACCGGAAGGATGAAGGGGCGCGCCGTTCATCGTGTCGTGCCGCAAATCTGCGGCAGGAATACCGGGAACGCGGGGGTGCTCCGGTTCCTGCCGCAGGGGGGAACGAAAGTAAGTTGGGAAGATCCAAAAAATAAACCGGGTTACTATAACATATTGACAGGATTCAAGTCAAGGAAGATGCGCAGATGTCTGCTCTCCGGCGCGGCAAGGGCGGCAAAGTAGATCTGTCGCAGGGGGGTCCAGTCCTGCCCCTTGAGCAGGCAGTAGTACCGCTTGCGGCCGCGCAGTACGGCCAGCGGCGCGGGGGCGGGACCCAGCAGGCGCACCTGCCGGGCGGCTGCTTCCTGACGCAGCACGCCTGCCAGCGTTTTCAGGGCGGCGGCTCCTCCGGTATCCTGTATTTCGTGGGAAAGGCGGATCAGGGCCAGACGGGAAAACGGCGGATAGGCGAATTTTTCCCGGCGGGCGATTTCTTCCTCATAAAAGCCTTCGTAGTCGGCGGCGGGAACGTATTTCCAGCAGTAGTGTCCCGGATCGCGGGTCTGGATCAGCACCCGGCCCGGGCGTTCGCCGCGTCCTGCGCGACCGGCGGACTGCACCAGCAGCTGAAAAGAGCGTTCGGCGGCGCGATAGTCGGGGAGGTTGAGCCCCAGATCGCCGTCCGCCACCACCGCCAGCGTAACCAGCGGGAAGTGATGCCCCTTGGACAGCATCTGTGTGCCCACAAGAATGGGAGATTCCTGCCGGGCGAAGGCTTCGAGAATCTCTTCCATGCGCCCGGGACGGCGGGTGCTGTCGCGATCCAGACGCAGGACGGGACGACCGGCAAGAACGGACAGACGTTCCGCCAGCCGCTCCGTGCCTTCGCCCATGGGCAGATAGTTGACGCCGTGACAGGCAGGGCAGGGCAAGGGAAAGGGGACGCTGTAGCCGCAATAGTGACAGAGCAGGCGTTCCCGGCCCTTGTGATAGGTCAGGCCGATCTGGCAGTGCGGACATTTAAGCGTTGCCTTGCAGTCCAGACAGTAAATCAGCGGCGCATAGCCGCGCCGGTTGAGCAGGACAACGGCCTGTTCTCCCCGGGCGAGCGTTTCGCGCAGGGCTTCCTCGCAGCGCGGAGCCAGCAGTCCTTCCGCCTCGGCGGCGGGCGCCATGCCGCAGATGTCCACCAGCTCCACCTCGGGCAGGGGACGCGCGCCGACGCGCTGCGGCAGTCGCAGCAGGGAGAGGCCCCCCTGCCGGGCCGCGTAAAAGGTCTGGATATCGGGCGTTGCCGAGCCCAGCAGCAGCAGGCCGCCACGGGTTCCGGTATGCGTCATGCGGAACCAGGCCACCTCCTTGGCATGGTAGGGCATGCCCTCGTCCTGTTTATAGGAGGCGTCGTGCTCTTCATCAAGAATGACACAGCCCGGATTCGGCACAGGCAGGAACAGGGCCGAGCGCGTGCCGATCACAAGGCAGGGCTCCCGGCGGGCTGCCAGCGCGCGGAAGGTCGCATCACGCCGGGCGGGCGTCTGATAACCGTGGGAAAGAAAGAGCGGCACATCGGGCAGCAGACAGGATGCGTCGCGATGCAGTTTCAGCGCAAGCGCCACTTCCGGGGCCAGCAGAAAGACGCTCTTGCCGCGGTTCAGACAGTGCCGCGCCAGAGCCAGATAGACCGCGGTCTTGCCGCTGCCGGTCACGCCGAAAAGCAGACGGGCGGCCGCCGTATCCGTATCCGCGGCGGTCACAAGGTCTTCGAGCACGCGTTGCTGATCCGCATTCAGGGTATAGGGCGCGGGCGCGGGCGGTAGCAGAGCAAGACCGGCTTCCTCTTCCATGCCGCCGTCATGCTGCAGAGCCACATGTCCGGCGGCAAGCAAACTTGCCAGCGCGGGAGCGGCCTGCCGTCCCAGAGCCTGCAGCAGATGGCGTCGGCTGAAGCTGCCGTGTTCCAGCAGGTACTCCAGCACTTCGCGCTGCCGCAGAGCTGCGGGCCGGACGGGCCACGGCGGTTCTGCGCGCAGAATGCAGCGTTCCGCATCGGCGGGATTGTCGCCCGCCGGAATCAGTCGCGCTGCGCCGTTCAGGAGCGCGGCGGCCAGACGCTGCCGCTCTTCCGCCGACGCAAAGGCGGCTTCCCGCAGACCCAGCGTACGGCCGCCGCGTGCCGTATCATCCAGCAGGCGCAGGCGTACGCGCGTGGAGCGCAGCCCCTGCGGCAGCATGTGCCCCAGCGTCTGCCCCGCGCTCAGTCCCTGCCGCAGGGCCAGATCCAGCGCCAGCGCCAGCAGATCCGGCGGAACAATCGGGGCGCTTTCCAGCGGCCAGGCCACAGGCTTGCAGACGACGCCCTGCGGCAGCTCGTCGTCATCGGTCCGGGCCAGCAGCATACCCGCGCGCAGAGAGCCGGGCGAACCGGCCTTGCCGCCCAGCGGCACGGCTACGCGCAGTCCCGGGAGCCAGAATTCCTCCGGGAACTCTTCCGGCAGGGTATAGGTCAATGTGGAATACGGAGGAGAGAAAAGGGCAATCCGGGCAAGCATGACGGTATGCGAATGTTGGAGACGGATAAAAAGCGAGGGGAAAGAAAAGCACCCTGGTGCGAAAGGGTGGCTCTCTTCCCCCTCGTGCCCCTTGCGGGCTGGAGATGGACCGAAGGTTTCCGGCGGCTAATCTTCGGAAAAAAGTGCGTTATTCCTTGGGCGGGAAAACGAGATTGCGGACCTGTCCGGAACGTGCGCCAATGGGAAAGTCCTTGCCGTTATAGCGGATGCGTACCCCGCCCGCGTTGCCCAGCTTGAGATCCAGCCGCTGAGAGAAGGTCAGAGCAAAGGTGTCGCCCTTGCCCAGAGAGAACTGCCGGGTATCGGTACGGTCTGCCGTGGAGCGAATCCAGCAGGTTTCCGTGGCTGTAATGACGACCTTGTGCTGTCCCTGGGGAATGACGTCTTCCTCCTGAGCCGGGGGAGTTGCGGCGACAGGTTCCGCGTCGCCGGTACGTACCAGCACCTTTTCCGGCGCGGCGGGAGCAGGCGCGGCCGGCGTTGCCGGAGCGGCCGGAGTCGCGGCGGGCGTCGCCGGGGCGGGCACGGCAGCTGCGGAGGGCGTTGTGGAAGCCGCGGGAGCGGGAGCTGCCGGGGCTTCCGCAGGGGCTGGCGATGTTGCAGATTCGGCGGGAGCGGGAGCCGGAACATAGGCCGGGCGCGCCTCGTCCTGCATGGGCAGGGATGGCCGCACCACATCGCCCTGACGGTTGTGCAGGACGTCAAGGAATCCGGATTTCCAGACGGCATAGGAGCCGCCCGCCAGTGCGGCGACAGCGACCGCAAGCAGCAGCAGACGCCCAAAGGCGCTTCCGCCGCTCTTGCCGGAAGAAGATGGCGCGGGCGCGGGCCGTACAGGGCGTACGTTTTCTTCCGCAGTTTCCGGCATATGACTGCTGACAACCTGCATGGCTTCCACGACTTCCGAGGTGGCCATGCCGAGATAGGTCGCATAGGAGCGGACAAAGCCCTTGACATAAGCCGGGTGCGGCATGGCGGAGGCGTCGCCGTCTTCCAGAGCGCGCAGCTTGCGCACGCTTATTTTCAGGTGGGCGGACACGTCCTCGATGCTCAGGCCGCGACGTTCGCGCTCGGCGCGCAGCAGCGCGCCCAATTCTTCCAGCGTCATGCAATTACCCCGTTATACTGTCTCGTCTTTTAGAGCAATTTCAGTTTGAAATGCTTTGCATTTCAAACCATACGGCCTGTCGTTTCAGTGACAAAACGTTCCGGGCCGGAACTCATTATGTTTTGTCTTGAGGGGGAAGGAACCCCTTTGCTCTGCTGTCGATGTCCGTAAGGCTCCTGCGTCGCCTGACGGACACGGCCTTCGGCCGCCCGTTGGGTCGCTGCTTGCGGCAAAAAGGACCCAGCCCTTCCGCAGCGAAGCGCGGAAGGGCGTTCCCGTAAACTCCCCCTCAAACTCCCCCATCCTCCCTAAAACCCGCGCACTGTGTCGACGAGTACAGGGGAACAGGTATCTGATAAGGAGTCCTGAGCCTAGAGGCGAATATCGATAACCGCCCGGCTGCGCAGCTGCCGGGTGTAGTCATCAAAGCGTTCCATGGCCTTGGGACGGCGCAGGATACCGTCGATGATCGGCCGGGCTTCGTCCAGCGTCAGCGGCGCGTCCGGTCCGGTTGCGCCGGGACGGAAAAGATATACCTGCGCCTTGAAACCGTTGTTGATGGTGAAAATGTCGGTCACGTCGCCGGGCTTCATCTTGGTGAGGCGGTCGTTCCATTCGGGATTAAGACGATCCCATTCCACGGGCCCCATGTCGCCGCCCTTTTCCTTGTTGGGGGCGATGGAATACTTGCGCGCGGCATCGGGGAAGGGAAGCGCGCCGGAGGCAATCTGGGCTGCTATGGACGAGGCGTTGACGTTGCGGGGATAGACCAGCAGGGCCATGTGCAGACCGTCGCGCCGGAAGATCTCGTTCTTGTGAGCCTTGTAGTAGTCTTCGATTTCCTTATTGGTGACGACGACCTTGCGCCCCACTTCCTGCCCCATGATCTTCTGACGTATGATTTTCTTGCGGAGGTTTTCGCGCAGTTCCTTGAGCGGAATCTTCTGAGCGGCCAGACGCTGCTCGAACTGCGCCTTTGTCAGACCGTTGGTCTTCATGATGGTCGCGAGTTCATCGTCAACGTCGCTTTCAGAGACCGTGGCCTTGAGGCGGACGGCTTCCTGCTCCAGAAGAATGTCCATGATCATGTTGTCCAGCGTCTTGCGCAGGATCAGATCCATTTCTTTGGACTGTTTGGGATCATTGGGATTGATGCGCGCCCGGATAAGATCGGGCAGAGCGGTCTTCTGCAAATCGTACATGGTGATGACCTTGCCGTTGACCACGGCGGCCACCTTGTTCACCTGAGCAGCCTGCGCGCCGGCGATCATGCAGAGCGTCATCAGCAGGGCAAGGAGTGCGTGTTTCACCTCGGGCCTCCAGGAGCCTTTTTGGAATAACGGGGAAAACGCCGGGCGCGCGGACGCGTCCGACGTTGAACGCAAAAGGCTAGCTCAAAATACGGGACTATGCAATGCGGGGCGGCTCCCCCATCCCGGAACCGGACTTGTCTTTTACGGAGAGGGGGAGCCGCGAAAGTCTGATGCACGGCGGAGTTTTCCGCCTTGTGGAGCGTTTCGCCTTTTTCAAAGTTGAAGTGCACAGCATTTCAAACTGAAAATGCTCCAGGGCCTGTTAACACGAATTTTTATATTTATTTCAAATAAATATAAAATGAAGGCTGCATAGAACCTCTGAAAGGTACTTGCCGCATGGCCTGTACTCTCTT
>DXFI01000092.1 GCA_019114565.1 Candidatus Desulfovibrio intestinigallinarum
AGAGGGGGTTCCCCTTCCCCCAGTCAATAAGCAAAGCCCTCTAACGCTTGCGGACAAAGGGCGTAATGGCCTTGTCCGTGACCTTGATATGGTTAAGCAGCCAGTTCTTGAGGAAGGACAGGATATCGAAGCTGACGGTGGTGGAGTCGCCGGACGCATGGGTAAAGCTGTCCACCTTGGCTTCAAATTCCCTGTGCTGGGCAAGGTGCTTATCCTTGGCGCGGTATTCCTCAATGGGCATGAACAGGGCTTCTTCCGTGCGGAAGTGATTGCGGGCGTAATTGCGCAGGAGTTCGAGCAGTTCGCCCACGCGGGCCTGCCGCCCTTCGCGCATGGCGGCATGCAGGGCGTTGAGGTATTCGCAGAGCTGCTTGTGCTGGGCGTCCACTTCGGGCACGCCGATTTCCAGCTGAGGACTCCAGACCACGAAGGCGTCGGTATTTTCCGGCGGCAGCATGTCGTAGGAATCGGAAACCAAAGCATGCACAAGCATGTCCATGTCTTCCATGCCGCTGCGCAGCTGCAGCAGCGACGCGGAAAAGGTGTGCATGAGCTGTTCGGTTCTTTCGGCCACGGCGCGCATATCGTCCACAGCGCCGCTGGTGACGTTGCTGGCGTCGGCCTGTTCGGAAGACTTTTCGGCAATGAGCTTGAGACGCTGCGCCATGAGCTGGGCATCGGCCATGATGTCCTTCATGGTCACGCCCACCTTGCTGGCCTTTTCCGCGCCGCTGATGCTGGCCTCGGTGGCGCTTTCCACGGCTTCAAGGTTGGCGTGCGTGGATTCCTGAATGGAACGCACGGAATCGGCCACGCCCTTGGTGGCGTCCATGGTCTTTTCGGCCAGCTTGCGCACTTCGTCGGCAACGACGGCAAAGCCGCGCCCGGCCTCGCCCGCGCGGGCGGCCTCAATGGCCGCGTTGAGGGCCAGCAGGTTGGTCTGATCGGCCACGTCGTTGATCACGCTCATGACCTTCCCGATGCCCGAGGACTTGTCGTTGAGTTCGCGCATGGCCTCGCGCAGGGAGAGCATGGCCGCCTTGACGCCGTCAATGGCGTCCTGCGCCTCGCGGGATTCCTGCTCGCTGAGACTGGCCTTGTCGTAGGAGGAACGGGCGCTGTCCCAGACCTCGCGGGAGCTGTTCGACGAAACCTGCGCGGCTTCCACAATGGAATTCATGGCGGTCGTGGTGCTTTCCAGCCTGTCATGCTGCACCTGCACGCCCTTTTCCACGTCGCTGACCATACCGGCCAGCCCGCGCACATCCTCGGACAGACGGGAACATAAATCGCTTGCGCGCTGAAGCACGGCGGTACGCTGCTGCGCGTTTTTGTCGGCCATGCGCCGCGCGCTCTGCATCAGGTCGAGCCTGTTGTGATTTTCCAGCAGCTCGTCGCGCGTATGCTTCAGGTCATTGCGCAGGGCTGCGTTGTCGTGTTCCGCCTTCTCCACGCGCTGGAACAGGGCTTCGGCGGCTTCAAGCGGCGTCTGCCCGCCGGAGGCTCCCAGCTTTTCGGCCAGACGGGCATCCGCCCGCCGCAGGCCCAGCAGTCCCGCCACCGCCAGGATGATCCCGACCGCAAGACCGGCCCCGGCCCACAATGCGCTCAGCCCGCCCAGGGCCCAGGCTCCGGCAGCGGCCCCGAACAGCGCCGCACCCAGACCAAACAGGAAAATGTGCATAGTTCTGTATTCTCCGTCCGTACCTTTCCGCCGGTCAGAACACGCGCCGCGTCCCGATCTCTTTCAAAAAAAAGGCCCCGCGCATGCGGCGCAGGCCCGTAAATCCGTTTTGCAGGTCCGCAACAGCCCGGCCGAAGTGAGCGGAAAAAACCACGCTTTTTCCCGCGAAACGACAGGCTGTCTAAAAAAGCTCTAGTAATTGCGGACAGGGATAGTGTACCAGAATACGCGCTTTTTCGGCAAGGTTCAATTGAGCGCCCCGCCCCTCTTTTCAAAGATTCCCGCCGTTCTTATAGTAACGTCATGAAGACGCGCGTTTCCCTGCATAGCGGAAGACGACGCCGTGTCCGCCGGGCCGTCCCGCCCGACGGGACGCCGCCCCCACGGGACGCGCCTCTGCCTGATGAAACGCGCTGCGTTTCAGACCATAGAGCCCGTCGCTTTGCGGAAAAACTCGATCTTCCGCCCGCTTCGGGCCGGGCGGCGGAGTGCCGCCGCCTCGCGTTCCGCCTTTTTGCAAAGGCAAAATGATTTATCGACAAAAAAACGAAAGTCTCGATACTAAGGAGCAATAACTGATGCAACACGGCTTTACGCTGCTGACGGAAAGGAAACTGCACGAAGCGGGCGGCGTGGCGCGACTCTGGCGTCACGACGTTACGGGCGCGCAGTTGCTGTCCATTGTCAACGACGACGAGAACAAATGCTTCGGCGTGACCTTCCGCACGCCCCCGAAGGATTCCACCGGCGTGGCGCACATTCTGGAGCATTCCGTGCTGTGCGGTTCCGACAAGTACCCGGTGAAGGAGCCCTTTGTGGAGCTGCTGAAAGGCTCGCTGCAGACCTTTCTGAACGCCTTCACCTTCCCGGACAAGACCTGCTACCCCGTGGCCAGCGCCAACCTTCAGGACTTCTATAATCTGATGGATGTCTACATTGACGCGGTGTTCCATCCGCGCATCAGCGAGGACATCTTCCGTCAGGAAGGCTGGCACGTGGAGGCCGAGAGCGCCGAGGGGCCGTGGTCCTACAAGGGCGTTGTCTACAACGAGATGAAGGGCGCGTATTCCTCGCCGGATTCGGTGCTGGCCGAACAGAGTCAGCAGTCGCTGTTCCCGGATACGCTGTACAGCCTTGATTCCGGCGGCAATCCCGAAGTCATTCCCGATCTGACCTACGAGGCCTTTGTCAATTTCCACCGCAGCTACTACCACCCGAGCAACGCCCGCTTCTTCTTCTGGGGCGACGACCCGGAAGAGGAGCGTCTGCGCCGCATCAACGAGGCCCTGCAGGGCTATGAGCGCCGTCCGGCGGATTCCGACGTGCCGCTCCAGCCCCGCCTCGACACGCCCCGTCAGATTGAAGTCCCCTATGCCGCGGGCAAGGAAGAAAACCGCGCGCACATGACGGTCAACTGGCTGCTGGGCGAGCGCGCCGACGTGGAACAGGCGCTGATCATGGAAATGCTGGAGCATATCCTCGAAGGCATGCCCGGCTCTCCCCTGCGCCGCGCGCTCATTGCCTCGGGCCTTGGCGAGGACGTGACCGGCTGCGGCCTTGAGACGGATCTGCGCCAGATGTACTACTCGACCGGTCTCAAGGGGGTGAAGCCCGCCGACGTGCCCCGCGCCGAGCTGCTCATCTTCGAGACGCTGGCCGAGCTGGCGGAAACGGGCTTTGATCCCATGCTGGTGGAAGCCGCCGTCAACACGGTGGAGTTCGCCTACCGGGAAAACAACTCCGGGCGCTTCCCCCGGGGTCTTGCGGCCATGATTCAGGCCCTGTCCACCTGGCTGTACGACGGCGATCCGCTGGCCGCGCTGGCCTGGGAAGCGCCGCTGGAAGGCATCAAGGCCCGGCTTGCCGCGGGCGAGCGCGTGTTTGAGGACGCCGTGCGCCGCTGGATGCTGGATAATCCGCACCGCTCCACCGTGGTGCTGCTGCCCGATCATGAGCTGGGCCGCCGCCGCGAGGAGGCCGAAGCCGCCCGCATCGAGGCCGTGCGCGCCGCCGGAACCCCGGCCGATCACGCCCGTCTTGCGGAAGAAACCGCGCGCCTTCAGGCCGCGCAGGAAGCGCCCGACAGCCCCGAGGCGCTGGCCACCATTCCCAACGTGGGCATTGCCGACCTGCCCCGCCTCGGCACGGAACTGCCCATTGCCGTCACCGAAGGCTTTACGGCGCACAGCACGCTGCTGGAGCACGAGCTGCCCACGCGCGGCGTGGCCTACAACTGCCTGCAGCTGCCGCTGGATCAGGTTGACGACGATCTCGTGCCCCTGCTGCCGCTCTTCGGCCGCTGCCTGACCGAGCTGGGCACGGCCCGCCGCGACTTTACCGAACTGGGCGCGCGCATTGCCGCCAAGACCGGCGGACTCGGCGCGGGGGCCGGTTTCGGCACCACCCGCAGCCGCGAAACGCTGCGGCACTTCGTCATTTCCGGCAAAGTCGTCTACGACAAGCTGCCGGATTACTACGAGCTGCTGCACGAAGTGCTGTTCGAGCCGCTGACCGACAAGGAACGCATTCTCGAACGCGCGGGCCAGATGCTGCTGGAGGAAAAATCCCGTCTTGAGCAGGGTCTTGTGGCCGGCGGGCACGCCACGGTCAGCGGTCGTCTGCGCGCGCACTTTGCCCAGGCGGGCCGTCTCATGGAGCGCACCGGCGGCCTGAGCTATCTGCAGAGCCTGCGCGGTCTGCTGCGTCGTCTCAAGACGGAGCCCGAAGGTCTGCTTGCCGATCTGGAGCGGCTGCGCCGGGCCGTCATTGCCGCGCCCGGAGCCGTGGCCGACTGCACCGCCGAGGCCGCGGGACTGGCGCAGGCCCGTCCCCTGCTCTCCGGGCTGTTGCAGGCCCTGCCGGAGCAGCGCCCCGCCTGCGCGCTGCCCTGCGGCGAGGGGGCATTCGCCCTGCCCGATCACGAGGCCATTCTGACCGAAGCCCAGATCAACTACGTGGGCAAGGCCGCCAATCTCTATGATCTCGGGCATCCCTTCCACGGTTCCTTCAACGTCATTCTGCGCGCCCTGCGCATGGGCTACCTCTGGGAGCGCGTGCGCGTGCGCGGCGGGGCCTACGGCGCGTTCTGCAATCTGGATCGCAACAGCGGCACGCTGATCTTCGCCTCCTACCGAGATCCCAACGTGACCGACACCCTCGACGCCTTTGACGGCGCGGCGGAATTCCTGCGCACGGCGGCCCCCGCCGGGGAACAGCTGGAACGCGCCATTGTCGGCGCGGTGGGCGATCTCGACGCCTACATGCTCCCCGACGCCAAGGGCGCAACCGCCCTTGCCCGCTGGTTCTCCGGCGAAACGCCCGAAGAACGCGCCCGCGTCCGCGAGGAAATGTTCGCCACCACCACGGCGGACTTCCGCGCCTTTGCCGACATCCTTCAGGAAGTCGCGGAACACGGCAAAACCTGCGTGCTCGGCGGCGCCGCCACCCGCGCCGCGGCAGAGGAACAGCGCTGGAGCACCGTGGAACTGATGGAAGCCCCCGGTCAGGACGACTAGAACGCGTTCGTAGTTGTTCTTCCGGGGGGAAGGAAACCCCCTTATCTCTGCTGTCGATGCCCGTAGCTTCCTTCGTCGCAACGGGCACGGCCTGCGGCCGCCTTCGGTCGCGGCTGGCGCACAAGGGTGTTTCCTTCCCCCCGGGCCCCCCATCCTTCCCCCAACGCGCTTTTTTCGGGAGAATGCAACGTCGCGGAAGCGCTGCCGCTTTCCTCGCGGCAACCGTCCCCCGGAGCACCGAAAAAACAGGTATTTCGTCCAGAGCGTTTCAACTTTGAAAAAGGTGAAACGCGAGGCGGCGCACAGCGCCGCCTCTCCCCCTGCTGCCGCATTCCGGGTCGGCAACGGACTTGCCCCCGCCCGCAGCCTCGGCTAGAATCAGCTATGTAAAGGACTTATGCGGGGCCTGTGGCCGTCCGCAGACAGTTTTGACGCTCCCGGCATGCGGAAAGGCGCGGGAACACGGCGGCGGGAAAGCCGCGCGCAGAATCGGCGCGCGGGAACAGGTATTGGGAAAAATTCCCGAAAAACACACCAGAATACCCTTCCCCCCGCCGCTTCTGCTCGTATAACAGATACGCATACCGGACGGCGTTTCTGATCGGAATACGACGACGCGTTCTTTCCACCCGGCGGCAGGCGTGCGCGCTCCCGGAGTATTTTCCGTGTGAAACGCGTTGCGTTGCACACCATACGGTCTGTCGTTTGGCGGAAAAACACGCCTTTTCCCGCCAAGTTCGGGCCGGGCGGCGCTGTGCCGGAGCCTCGCGTCCGAGCTTTTTGCAACCCAAAAACGCTCTTAACACTGCAATCAAAAAAGGATATTTTATATGGCCAATGATGCGGCACGGCGACTGATTCTGGTTCTGGGGATGCACCGCAGCGGCACAAGCGTGATCACGCGGGCCCTGGGGGCCCTGGGAGCGGCGCTGGGGCCGCGGCTGCTGCCCGCGCTGCCGTGCAATCCCCGGGGAATCTTCGAGGATCGGCGCATCACGACGGCCAATAACGCCCTGCTGGCGGCCATGGGCATGCGCTGGTACAGCCTGCAGCCCGTGCCCGTTGCGGCCCTGCGCCAGACGGCGCTGAGCGAGAGCGGGGCCGAGGCTCTGACCTTTCTGCTGGAACTGCTGGAAAGCGGGCCGGTATGCGGCCTGAAAGACCCGCGCCTGTGCCGCCTGATGGCCTTCTGGCGGCCGCTGCTGGGCAATCTGAGCCGGGGCGGCGTGGCGGTTTCCTGCGTGCTGTCGGTGCGGCATCCCGATGCGGTGGCGGCCTCGCTGAAAACGCGGGACGGCATGTCGCGGGCGCATGCGCTGCGGCTGTGGATACAGCACGAACTGGGCGCGCTGGCGGGCAGCGCGGGACTCCCCCGGGTGGCGGTAAGCTACGACGCCGTGCTGGAGCAGCCGGAAAAGGAGCTGCGCCGTCTGAGCGAACGGCTGGAACTGCCGGCGGAGGACGCGGCCCTGCGCGCCTTTGCGGACGATTTTCTGGACAAGGACCTGCGCCACGGGAGCGCGGTCACGAACGAGGACGAGGACGACGCGGGCGCGTTCGAGCTGGCGCAGGAAATGTATGAGTGCCTGCTGGCGGCGGCCGCGGACGACATGGATCTGGAAAGCGCGGAAGCCACGCGGCTTCTCGGGCAGTGGCTTGAAGCTGAACGGGCGCTGCCGCCGCTTCCGGCGCATCTGATATACAGCATTGCGGATGTAAAGACAAAATGTCAATGAAACAGAAAACGCTGTTTCCCTCAGTTCTGCTGATTATTGTTTCCGTCTTACTGTTCTGCGGCATGTTCCTGCATTTCGTGCAGGTACTGCGGGATAATCTGCGCTACGATACCGGCATTACCTTGAGAGAAACGGCCCGGCAGGGCGTCAACACGCTCCATGCCGTCACGGAAGGGCATCTGCGAACGCTGCGCTTCATTGCCGCGCGTCTTACGGACATGGCCCTGAGCGACCCGGACGCGATGGTGAAACAGCTTCAGGCCATTCTGAAGCTGCGGAAAGACAAGCGCCTGGGCTTCGTGCTCACGGACGGCCGCATCTTCACGACCGACGGCGACACCATGCCCGCCGCTTCCGGTCTGTGGCGGGCCTCACTCGAAGGACAGGAACAGATTTCCGATCCCCTGCGCGACTGCCGGGACGGCCAGTCCGTGAATCTTTACATCGTGCCCATGTTCAAGGAAGGCAATCCCGTGGGCGCGCTGTTTTCCGTCATCCCGCATGACGATTTTTCCCGTCATCTTGTCACGACCTTCTGGCAGGACGAGGGCTTTTCCTTTCTGATCAAGAAGGACGGTTCCGTCATTGCGCCGAGCCGGCGGGTGGAAGCCGCGGGCATTGTGAACTATATTTCCACACTGGCGGCCTTGCCGCAGACAGGCCACGCACTGGCGGCCCGGGTACAGCGGGCGCTGGACAGCGGCAGCACGGAATTTCTGCAATACAGTACATCAGGCAACCGCTACGTCTACCTGATGCCCGTGGGCATCAACGACTGGAGCCTTGTTTCCGTACTGCCCGCCCACATGGCGGAAGACCGCCTGCGCTCCGTCATGCTGGGTACAGGCATGCTGGGGGCCGTGCAGATTCTCTGTATTCTGGCGTTCATCTGGCACATCAACCGGGTGCAGTACAATGCCAGCACGCGCCTGTGGCAGCAGGTGTACGTGGATACGCTCACGGAAGGCTGTTCCTACACGCGCTTTCTCATGAAGGCCTCCGAACAGCTGAACGAGCTGCCCGGCCGCTGGGCGCTGATGTCGCTGGATATCGACAATTTCAAACTCGTCAACAGCATTCTGGATCAGGAAACGGGCAACGCCACCCTGCTCAAGCTGTACCGCCTGTTGCGCGCCTGGGCGGGCAAACCCCACGAACTGGTCGCCCGTCATACCGGGGATGTCTTTGTGGCCCTGCTGCCGCTGACCGGCCAAAAGCAGCTGGAACAGCGGCTGGACGAACTGTGCAGCCAGATTCTTCACACCCGCGTGGATGAAAACGACAGTTACCGGCTGGTGCCGTCCATCGGCATCTGCCTGCTGCCGGAACATGCCCTGCGGGACGCGCCGCTGGAAACCTGGCTCGACCAGTCCACGCTGGCGCGCCGGACCGTCAAGGGCAATCACGAACAGCTCTATGCCTTCTTTGACGAAAGCATGGAGAGCATCATCCGGTATCGCAAGAACATCGAAAACGACATGGTTTCAGCGCTGGCCCGGGAAGAATTTGAAATCTACTATCAATCCAAGCACGCCGCGTCCGACGGACGGCTTGTGGGCGCGGAAGCGCTGGTGCGCTGGCAGCGCAACGGCGTGCAGGTGCCGCCCTGCGATTTCATAGCCGAGTTCGAGCGCAACGGCTTTATCGTCAACATGGATCGCTACGTCTTTTTGCGCGTCTGTCGTCAGATACGGGAATGGCGCAAGGCCGGGCTGGAACCCGTGCCCGTATCGGTCAATATCTCGCGCCTGAACCTCTATGATCCCGGCTTTGTGGAACGCTATCTGCGGATGCTGGACGTGGCCGAGGGAGATCGCAAACTGCTCCAGCTGGAAATCACGGAAAGCGTGCTGCTGGAAAACGCCTCCCTCATCACGGATACCGTCTCCCGTCTGCGCGCGCAGGGCGTGACCATCCTCATCGACGACTTCGGCACGGGCTACTCCGCCATGAGTATGCTCAAGGAAGTCAAGGTGGACGGCGTCAAGCTGGACAAGAGCTTCCTTGTGGGCATGGGTTCGCCGCGCACGGACACCCTCCTGCGCAGCATCATCGGCATGTGCCGCTCGCTGGATATGGAAGTGACGGTGGAAGGCGTGGAAACGGCCCACGAAGTGGCCTTCCTGCGCTCGCTGGGCTGCGACACGATTCAGGGCTACTATTTCTCGCGTCCGTCTCCGGCGGCCGTCTTTACGGCCATGCTTCAGGAAGCCCAGCCCCATGACTGATCGCTTCCGGCTTGCCGCGCCCTCCTTCGTGCTGCCCGGCGACGTGGGCGCCAACGGGCGCTTTCTGGCCGGGCGCGTGGACGAAGTGGCCCTGTGCTTCTTCGAGACGGAGGCCTGCCTTGCCTATACGCGCGCGGATATTCCCCCGGAGCTGGCGGGCCTGCCCGGCCGCGACGGCACGCCCCTGCGCTGGCATGTGCATCTGCCGCTGGATCTGCCCTGGCCGTCGTCCCGCGATGCGGCGGGCTGCCGCGAAACGGCCCGGCTGGCCCTGCGGGTGCTGCACCGGGCCGGGCATCTTGCGCCGCGCTGCGCCGTGCTGCATGCGCCTGCGGGCAGCCCCGATCAGCAGCGCCGCATGCTGACGGCCTTTATTGAATTCTGGCGTCGGCACAGCTCCGTGCCCCTGCTGCTGGAAAATACCGAACACTGCGACGTGCTGTCTCTGGGAGAAAATTTTCTTTTTGCTCAGGGGGCGGCTTTCTGTCTGGACGTAGGGCATGCGATGGGGTACGCTCAACATACATTAATCCGGTCATCCCTGCCCGCCCGCGCAAGCATGATACACTGGAGCGCCCCCGGAGCAGGCGACGCCCACGCCGCGCTGACAGCATGGACGCCGGCGCAGCGGCAGACGGCCGAGGCGCTGGCCGCTGTTCTGTCCCCTTCGGCAACGCATGTTCTGGAGCTGTTTTCATGGCAGCGACTGCAAGCATCCCTGCCGCTTCTGGAAGAACTGCTTGCACCGGCACGCTGACGGCGTTCCGATTTGCCGCACCCGCAACACAGGCACAGAGGATCCATGTCCCCCGCCACTCCCACCAATGCTGCTGCCATGCGCGCCATGCGCGAATGGCGTCGTTCTCTGACCAAAGATCAACGCTGGTGCATTCTCATCACGGCAGACCCCGATGCCCTGGCCTCGGCGCTGGCCCTCAAGCGCATTATGCAGACGCGCGTGCGCAGCGTGGACATTGCCCGCACCAATGAAGTCACCCGGCCGGACAATCTCGCCATGATCCGCTATCTGCGCATTCCGGCCCGCCAGTGGCAGCCGGAAAAGGCCGCCTCGTACACGCATTTTGCCATTGTGGATTCGCAGCCGAGCCACAATCCCGCCTATTTCGACATCCGCTTTGACGTGATCATCGATCACCATCCCCCCAAGCCGCTGCCGCAGGAGGCCGCGCCGTGCGGCAAGGCCGCTGAAAACGGCGGCGCTCCCGAAGCCGACGCGGCCCCCGCGGAAGCCGCGCCGCCGCATGTGCCCGCGCTGGTGGACATCCGCCCCGGCTTCGGCGCCACCAGCACCATGATGACCCGTTATCTTCAGGGGCTGCGCATCAGCCCGTCCCCCCACCTGGCAACGGCCCTGCTCTACGGCATCCGCACGGATACGGCGGCCTTCGAGCGTTCCGGCGGGGAAGACGATCTGCGCGCCTATCAGTGGCTCTCGCGCTTTGCCGATACGGGCATCCTGCGCCGCATCATCCGCAGCGAATACCTCCGCGCCTGGCTGCCGCTCTTTTCGCGCGCCTTCCGCTCCCTGCGCGACTGCCGGGGCGGCGGCGTGCAGGCCTGGCTCAACGAGGTGGACACCGGTGATCTGCTGGTGGCCGTGGCCGACTTCTTCACGCGGGTGCACGGCCTCAAGTGGGTTGCCGTCAGCGGCATTGTGGGCAAGAAGGTCATCGTCATCTTCCGGGGCGACGGCAGCCGCGACATAGGCCGCCTTGCCGACGCCTGCTTCCATGACGTGGGCAGCGCCGGAGGGCATCGCACCCTGGGCCGCGCGGAATTTCCTCTTTCCGCCGTCACGCCCGGCATGAAGCCCGCGGATTTCGTGCAGCATCGCCTCATGAGCCGCAAGCTGCGGCCCCTGCCCGTGCAGCAGCCGCCCGTGCCGGCGGAAGCGGAAGGCGACGGACGCGATCACGACAGGGATTCTCACGGAGACAGTCAGACCGTCGCCTGATCCCGCGGTCCGCGCGGGCGTTTCCTTTCGTCGCGGGGCTTTTCCGCGCCCTTCGTCCGCGCGCAGCGCATCACGGGGCGTCGCCGCCGTGCGTCCGCATACCCGGAGCATTTTCAGTTTGAAATGCTTTGCCGCCGCCCGCAGTCTCCGCGACCGGCGGCGGGCTTTCCGACGCCCTCCGCCCGGCATGCGCCGCGACGGCGCTGTCCTGCGCGGCCCGCGGCTCCCGGCCGTGAAACTGCGGCAGCGTCCGCCCCGCTGCTCCGCCCCTCCTGCCGCAGCCCCGAACCTCCGTTCCCGCCCCCTGCCGACAGGCGGAGAGCCCGATTTTTTTCCACCGGGCTCCTCATCTCAAGATATCGCCAAAAGCGCGCCCCGCGGGGGGAGAATCATAGTCATTCTTGCTATACTCCCGATTTTTTTTCCTCTTTTGACATTGACGAAGCTCTTTTCCCTGCGTATTGGAGATATCACGCAATGTTTCCGCGTCCCCTTCCCCATGCCGCGAATGCGCCGCCTCCCGCGGCGCTCCGCTTTATGCTGCATTTGCGGCAGACGCCGATGCGACAGGACGGCTCGTGTTCCGCAGGCTGCCCGCCCCGACGACAGCCTGCCGGACGCGCATGTCGTTTTTTCGGCCCCGGAAGAGGAGGCGGCATGCATAGTGAAAGTCCAGGGAGGGCACATCATGGACGTTGAAAATGCGCGGACGCTGGCGATGCAGGTCGGCACCGTCATTGCCACGCGACGAAAGAAAATGGGATTGACACAGGTCCAGCTGGCAACACGGCTGGGCATCACGCAGGACTCGCTCTCGCGTATGGAAAACGGCGCCATTGCGCCCAAGTTTTCCCGCCTGCCCGAACTCGCGGCCAGTCTGGACTGCGCCGTGGTGGATCTCTTCCGCCAGCCGACCAGACAAACCCGCATCATGGCCGATGCCGTGGCCGACGAACTGAGCAGCCTGCCGCCGGAAATGCAGGCGCTCGTCCTGCGCATGGTGCGCGATACCAGCCGCACCCTGCGCAAACTCTCCAAAAAATAACCCGGAATGATGTTCGGCTGCGAAAGCCCCTCTCCCCCGATTCCGGGAGGGGCCTCCGCAGCCGAACGGCATTCCGGCGGAAAATCCGGCTTCTTCGCAGATTTAAAGCATTTTCAGTTTGAAATGCTTTGCATTTAAATCATACAGCCTGCCATTTCGCGGAAAAGCGCAGTTTTTCCGCTCAATTCGGGCCGGGCGGCACTGTGCCGCCGCTTCGCGTTTCATCCTTCACAAAGTTGAAACGCTCAGTTTTCCCTTCCCCCCGAAAAAACATCACGCATCCTGCACAGTAACAAGACAGTCCTTTTCCAGCATTTCCTCGTACTCGTTCAGGGGCATGGGGCGGGCCATGAAGAAGCCCTGCCCGTAGCTGCATCCCAGATTACGCAGGCGGTCGAACTGTTCCCGGGTTTCGATGCCTTCGCACAGCACCTTGAGGCCGAGATTGCGGCTCAGCTGTACCAGCGGATGCAGCAGCGCCTCATAAAGTTCGTTGTGCAGGAAGTCCTTGTCCAGCTTGATGACGTCGATAGGGAATTCCAGCAGCGTGGAAAGCGAGGAATAGCCCTTGCCGAAGTCGTCCAGCGCGATCTTGATATTGTTCTTCTTGAGCAGCCGCAGGTTGCCGAGCAGAAGAACCATATCGCAGTCGGCCATGCTCTCGGTGATCTCCACCGTCACAAGGTCCCGGGGAATCCCGTACTTGTCGAGAATGTTGATAAAGGTATCGCAGTAACGCTGCGACAGGAACAGGGAGCGCGACTGATTGATGGAGACGGGCGCAATCTTCCTGCCCTGATCCAGACGCTGCCGCAGCCAGATGCAGACCTGTTCCAGCATGTGCAGGTCCAGCGCCTGCACAAAGCCGTTCTTTTCAAAAATGGGGATGAAGGACGCCGGGGAAATGACATCCCCCGCACCCGTGCGCCAGCGCACCAGCGCCTCGCCGCCGGAAATCCGCCCGGTGCTCAGACTCACCTGCGGCTGCATGTAGACCTGAAACTCACCCTTTTCCAGAGCAGCTTCCATTCTGTTCTCAATATGGCAGATCAGCAGCCGTTCCTGCTCGATTTCCGGGCTGTAATAGGCGTAATGCGACTTATAGGTCACGTCGCCGATGCTGTTCTTGGCCGTTTCCGCAGCTTCCACCAGCCGCGGCACATCATCGCCCAGCTCCGGCGTGACGCGCACGATGCCCACCGACAGAATCACGATGTGGCCCAGCTCGTCGCCAAAGACGGAGAACTTTCTGAACACGCACTTGAGGCGGGTTTCCACCTCCGCGTCGGCGTCGCAGTGCCAGAGGCAGAGAAAGCGCCCGCGTCCGGAATGCGCGGCCAGATCATGCGGTTCGCCGCAGGCTGTCAGGGCTGCATGACAGGCCCTGATGGCCTCGTCGCCCTTATCGTAGCCGTAGAGCTGATTGATATGGCCCAGCTGACGGATATTGACGCTGACAATATAGCAGGCCCGCCGCTCCAGCATGGCCTCCCCGGCCTTCTGCAAAAAGAAGGACAGGTTGCCGCCCCCGGTCACGGAATCCGTATAGGCCACCTTGCGCAGACGGTACACCTCGCGCCGGGCCGACCAGAGCCAGACCATGAAGACCAGCCCCACGGCCAGCAGCACAAAACCGTAATAGCGCTCCAGCAGATAGGTCAGCAGCGGCAGCCCGTCCAGCGGGGCCACTTCCAGCAGGAGGGACTCCACCTCGGCCGTGGGAAAGCCCGCAATGGCCTTGCCGAACACGGAACGCACAGTCGGGGGCAGGTGCTGCCCGAAGCCCAGCGCCATGGGATACAGGGCCTGCGTGCTCTGGTAGCGGAACTTGCCGCTCTTGCTCTTGCTGTGCGGCACGCCGGGATAAAAGGGAATAAAGGCGTCGATCTTTCCCAGCTCCAGGGCGGCCAGGCATTCGTGAATGGTGGCAAAGACCTGAATTTTATCCTGCGGATAAATAAAGCTGTAGGCCTCGCGCACGCTGTTCATTTCAGGAATGATGCCTACGCGCAGGCCGGAGCCGGGCTCGACGGTCTTCCGGACCGCCAGCTCAATCAGCGGGCTGTAATACGGCAGGCCGGTGTCGACGCCGAACTTGTCGCGGAACTTGCGGCCGGGAAACACATTGGTGACGATATCCGCCTTGCCTTCCCGCAGCAGCGCTAAAGAAGCATTATAATCGGCTGCGGGGATGATCTCCAGCCTGATGCCCATGCTTTCCGCAAGGCGTTCCACAAAGCGCAGCAGAAAATAATCATAGCGCCGCCGCGTCGTGGATTCCTCATACTGGCTGAGAGCCACGCGCAGGGTCGGCCTGCCGGCAAGCCAGTCCTCCTCGGCATGATCCAGCGCTATATTCAGATTCTTGCAGATATCCACATACTGATTGGCAAAATTGGCGACGGTATGTTGCGGACTGAGAATCAGCAGATTCCGCAGCATGGCATTGATGCGCGGCATGAAGCGCGTATCGCCCGGAGCCGACACGAAATAGAAAGGACGCATGTCGAACACGCCGACGACCTTTCCCTCGCCGAACAGACTCCCGCTCACATAGGCGTCGATCTTTCCGGATCGGAAATCCTGCTGCAGCTTCTCCACATCCCGGTAGAGCACCGGCGTATAGGAAAAGCCGTACATTTTCGCCTGCCGTTCAAAAATCTTCAGATTGGACGACTTTTCAAAAAAGCCGATGCGCAGGCCGTTGAATTCCGCAAAGTCCATGTAGTGCACGTGACTGTTCTGCGGCACGCGCAGAGTCGTCGCGTACATGCCCGCCCGGATGGAAGAAAACTGAAACTGGCGGGCGCGCTCGGATGTCCAGCTTACCCCGCAGGCAAGATCAATCCTGCCCTTTGCGAAGTCCTCCTCCAGCGAATCCAGCGTGACGGAAACCCATTCCACCTTCCAGCCCGCCAGCTGCCCCATGCTCTCGAAAAGCGCGGGCATATAGCCCCGCAAGGCATTGTCCCGGCTATGGAAAAAGCCGTAGGCTTCCAGCAGGCCGATCCGCACCACCTGCGGCTTTCTGGCCAGATGCGTGGCCATCGGCGGGAAAAACGGCAAGCTCCCCGACGAAAATATCTGCGCTCCGGCAGGCTGCGCCGGCATACTCCACAGCGCACAGCACCAGAACACACAGATCAGCATGGAAAATGCAAATCTGCCCATGAAATCCCCCCAGGCCGCGCCAGAGGCGACGGCGTTGATCCAGCATGACAGACTTATCGGCTCAGGTCGAGGGAGGAATACTGCTAATTTACTAAAAATTAAGAAATTTTACAAAAAGGAAACCGATATCCTACCTCCCGGACGCCTCTCCCCCGTTCCGGGGTTCTTTCCGCGCTCCCTGCCCCAGCACGGAAAGGGCAATGCCGCCGAGAATCAGCGCCGCGCACAGCACAAAACGCACGGTAATGGCCTCGCCCAGCGTCGCCAGCGCCAGCAGCGCCGTAATAACCGGCACGCTCAGCTGAATGATGGACGCATTCACCAGCGAATAACGCGGCACAATCATGTACCAGATCACATAGCCGCAGGCCGACGCGCCCGCGCCCGCGCATATGGCCCACGCCACAGCCACAGGGTGCGCCGCTTCCGACGACAGCCCCGCAAGACCGGCCAGCGCCGCCAGCGGCGCGCAACGCCAGAAATTGCCCGCCGTCGCCTCCACGGCATCCTCTGCCGCCCGGCCGCAGATGCTGTACGCGCTCCACGCCAGCCCCACGCCAATCATGAACACCGCGCCCGTCAGCGGCGGCGCCGTCAGCCCCGGCAGCAGCAGCGCCACCAGACCGGCCAGCGCCACGCCAAGGCACAGCGTCTGCCGCCGCCCCGGCCGCACCCCGTGCCGCACGCCCCAGCCCACCATGCCGAACTGCACCGTTGCATTGATGATCAGCGTCCCCGCCGCCGTGGGCATGTCCACATAGCCCCAGGAAAAAAACGCCATGTAGGCAAACAGCGACAACGCCCCCGGCCACGACCCCTGCGACCAGACCCGCCGCCACCAGCATTCCTCCTTCGAACGCTGACGCACATGCCACCAGCCCAGCAGACACAAAGTCGCCGCCGCCGACAAACCGCGCACCGCCGTGTACTGCCCCGGGTCCATCCCGTACTCCACCAGCGCCGCACGACAAAACACAGAATTCGACGCAAACAGCGTCATGCACAACAACGTCAACCCAAATAACCGCATGTCTCGCCTGTCTCTCTTGCTGATGGTCTTTGG
>DXFI01000008.1 GCA_019114565.1 Candidatus Desulfovibrio intestinigallinarum
CCTTCTGCGTGTTGCCGGGGGACGATGGCTTTAGAGCGTTTCAACTTTGAAAAAGGAGAAACGCGAGGCGGCGGCACAGCGCCGCCCGGCCAAAAGTGAGCGGAAAAACCGCGTTTTTTCCGCGAAACGACTGGCCGTATGATTTGAACGAGAAGCGTTTCAACTGAAAATGTTCTAAAAAATGCTCCAGCTCCCGCAGGGGCGCGAGCTTGTAACATAAACCATACGCAAGGGTGTCCGGTTCGGGCATATGCGAGAGAAGAGGCAGGTAGAAAATATGAAAAAAGGATATTTTGGCGATTTTGGCGGTTGTTACGTTCCGGAGATTCTGATGCCGCCCCTGCTGGAAGTGGAAAAGGCCATGAACGAGGATTTGCCCTCGGCAGAGTTTCAGGCGGAGTTGCAGAATCTGCTGCATACCTATGCCGGACGCCCCACGCCCCTGACCTTCTGCCCGACCCTTTCCAATGAGCTTGGCTTCGAACTGTGGCTCAAGCGCGAGGATCTTCTCCATTCCGGCGCGCATAAGATCAACAATACCCTGGGGCAGGCTCTGCTGGCCAAGCGCATGGGCAAGACCGCGCTGGTGGCGGAAACCGGCGCGGGGCAGCACGGCGTTGCCACGGCCGTGGCGGCGGCGCGTCTGGGCATGAAATGCTCCATCTACATGGGCGCGGAAGACGTGGAGCGGCAGGCCGCCAACGTTATGCGCATGCGTCTGCTGGGGGCGGAGGTCGTGGCCGTGGAAAGCGGCAGCCGCACGCTCAAGGATGCCATCAATGCCGCGTTGCGCGCGTGGATTGCCTGCCAGAGCACGACGCATTACTGCTTCGGCTCCGCTGCCGGGCCGCATCCCTTCCCCACGCTGGTGCGCAAGTTCCAGCAGGTGCTCGGTCAGGAAGCGCGCCGTCAGATGCAGGAAGCCTGCCACTGCCTGCCCGATGCCGTCGTGGCCTGCGTGGGCGGCGGTTCCAATGCCATCGGCCTGTTCCATCCCTTCCTTGAGGATGAAAGCGTGCGCATCATCGGCGTGGAAGCGGCGGGCACGGGCGAACCCGGCTGCTTCAATTCCGCGCCCATCAACCTGGGGTCTCCCGGCGTGCTGCACGGCAGCCTTTCCATGCTGCTCCAGAATTCCGACGGGCAGATCGAGCCGTCGCACTCCATTTCCGCCGGTCTGGACTATCCCGGCGTGGGACCGGAACATGCGCATCTGAGCAAGATCGGGCGCGCCCGCTATGTCATGGTGAAGGACGCCAGCGCGTTGAACGCCTTCCAGCAGCTCTGCCGCAAGGAAGGCATCCTGCCCGCGCTCGAATCGTCGCATGCTCTGGCCTGGGTGCTGGATCATCCCGAGGAATTCAAGCCCGGCAGCCGCGTCATCGTCAATCTTTCCGGTCGCGGCGACAAGGATATGGCGATTGTCCGCAAGGCGCTTAATCTGCCGGAAACGGCGGATATGTACTAGGCCGGATGCTGCCGTAGCGCGGGCCTGTTCCCGGCATTGGCCGGGCGGCGCGCACGCGAATCTGTTACTAGAGCGTTTCAACTTTGAACAAGGTGAAACGCGAGGCGGCGGCACAGCGCCGCCCGGCCCGAATCGAGCGGAAAAACTGCGTTTTTTCCGCGAAACGACAGGCCGTATGGTTTGCAACGCACAGCGTTTCAAACTGAAGATGTCTATACGACCGCAATGCGGATAACAGGGAAGCCTTCGCGGTTTCCCGGCGGCAGACGGCCGCAGGAGAAAGACAATGCATATTCTGGAACAGAAAATTCGTGACGCCAACAAGAAAGGGCGTCCTGCGCTTATTCCCTTTGTGACAGCCGGTTTCCCCAATGCCGACGACTTCTGGCCCGCCATCAAGGACCTTGACGACAACGGCGCGGACATCATCGAAATCGGCGTGCCGTTTTCCGATCCCGTGGCCGACGGCCCCGTGGTGGAGGAGGCCTCCCGCCGGGCGCTGAGCGACGGTATGACGCTCAAGAAGCTGATGGCCGATCTGCGCGAGCGCGGCGGCTTCTTCAAGGCCGGTCTGGTGCTTATGGGATACTATAATCCCTTCCTCCAGTACGGTCTGGAAAAATTCGCCGCCGATGCTCAGGCGGCCAATATCAGCGGCGTCATCATTCCCGATCTGCCTCATGAGGAGAGCGGGGAGGTTCGTGCGCTGTTCCGCAAGCACGGTCTGGCCCTCATCGTGCTGGTGGGCCTGAACACCAGCGCCGAGCGCATGGCCCTGTACGCGTCCGATGCCGAAGGTTATGTGTATGTGATTTCCTCCATGGGCACCACCGGCGTGCGCGAACATATCGCGCCCGAAGTGGATGAAACCATGATCCGCGCGCGCAAGTGCTTCTCCCTGCCGCTGGCTCTGGGCTTCGGCCTCAAGGACCCGGCCCAGCTCGACGCCCTGCACAAGGACGCCCGTCCCGACGCGGTCGTCTTCGGCAGCGCGCTGCTGCAGCATCTTGATGCCGGACGGCCTGCCGCCGATTTCATCCGGCACTGGGTATAAGGAGTTTGTTTGTTCGGGCATGCCGTGACGGAGAAATGCCTACGGGCACGGCATGCCCGCGCTGGAGCGTTTCACCTTTGAACAAGGTGAAACGCTCGGCGGCACAGCGCCGCCCGGCCCAAACTGAGCGAAAAAACACGTTTTTTCCGCGAAACGACAGGCCGTATGGCTTGAAATGCAAAGCATTGCAAACTGAAAATGCTTTATGAGGCCGCGCAGCGGCGGAATCTGCGACGTTTTTCCCGGCGGGTCTGAGTATTCAGGACACCGGGAAAAACGTCTTTTTTGTCCCGGACTTAATCTCATAAACGATATTATGACAACTAATATCGTCACAGCCCGTCAGGTTCCCAAACCCGCATGCGCATACCGCGTGCAGCACGCCGGATCAGAACATTGTAAAAGCGTCGGGCAGTCAGGGGGCTTTTGCTGGACAGGAGAGAACCGGGGATGCAGGACGTCGCCCCGGTTCCATGCGAGATGGCACGTTCCGGGAGCCGGACAGTCCTTTTCAGAGCGTTTTTCTCCCTGAAAAAGGAAAACACGCCGCGGCGTACAGCGCGCCGTCCGGTCCGAGATGAGCGGAAAAAACGCGTTTTTTCCGCGCAACGACAGCTTGAAAAAGCTCTAGCTGGGCGATTGCGAGGATGGCGGCGCTTTTTTGCCCAGAGTTTCCAGCAGGACGCCGGCACAGAGCAGAAGCATTCCTGTGGTCTGATTCTGGTTCAGCTGTTCGCCGAGAAAGAAAACGCCCCAGCAGGCAGCTCCCAGCGGCTCAATCAGTGCCAGTGTCGCCGCAATGGCCGTGGGCGTGCGGCGCAGACCGGCAAGCGTCAGGCTGAACGCCAGCGCGGCTGTGACGACGCCCAGATACAGGGCTATGCCCATGCCGTGCGGTTCCAGCAGCCAGCCGGGGGGCAGAAACAGGTGGACAGGCAGCAGCAGGACGCCGCTGCCCGCGCATAACAGCAGCATGACATGTTCGGGGGCGTGGCTCCGGCCAAGCGGTTTGGCAAAGACGAAGTAGCAGGCATAGCAGCAGCCTGCCAGCAGGGGAAGGACTGGCAGATGCCGGAGCGTTTGCCCGTCCTGCATATTGAGCAGCCACAGGCCGAACAGGGCCAGCAGGGTTGCGGGATACCAGAGACGATCCGGCTTTTCCCTCAGGACCACACGGGCCAGAACGGCGGCCATGATGGGTGAAACGCCGATGGTGGTAACCGTGCCGACGGCAACGCCGCTGCTCTGGATGCCGCCGAAGAAGAACACCTGAAAGCCCAGCAGCCCCAGCGTGGCCGGAATCAGCCAGCGCAGCGGCCAGGACGGAAGGTCGTGCGGCAGATTGCCGCGGCAGGCGCACCAGAGCCAGAGGGCCGCGGCTCCCACTTCCATGCGCAGGGCTCCGATAGTCAGCGGATGTGTTCCTTCCGGCGCAAGGGCCTGTATTGTCCCTGTCGTGCTGAAGCAGAGACTTCCGAGAATGACATACACATAACCGTTTTTGGCAAGTATGTCGCTGCAATGCTGCGCATCAAAGAAAAACGGCAAGGATGTTTTCATAATTTTTCACAAATGAGTTTTTTGTCCGGATGTGGATGTTATTTTCGAACCAGATTTCCCGCAGCGGTAAATGCAAGGCGCATGCCGGGCTGCTGGGCGTGCGTGACAGGGGCGGGAGGTACGGCCCTTCCCCGGAAGGCAGGGCCCGTCAGCGGCGGCCCGGCCATGCAGGGGAGGCGTTATGTGTGTTGTTCTGATAATCACAAAATCTGTTGGACACATCTTCTGATAAAAAGAAATTTTTGTTAAAATAAAAAAATTTTTATAAAAATACATAAATTATATTTTTTATAATAGTTACCATTCTTTTTCTCGTCGTGAAATTGAGGATTTTCGGGAGGTAGGGAAGTTTTTCACATATGGCACGCTTATTGCTGATTCAAAGGTGAACTATAGTTTTGATGCATATTCATACATAAAAAGATAGTATGTCTATTGCATTATCATCTCTATTGGCAGCCATAACGAGCAATCCGCAGCGGTATCAAATTTATCATGGAGATAATGATATGTCGGAACAGGTTCGGTTGGAGAAGTCATTATCGCCTTTGCAGGTTTGCGCATTGGCACTTGACTCCATCGTAGGCTGGGGATGCTTTGTTTTGCCTGGCGACATGTTTCTTCCGCAGGCTGGTCCTCTGGGAACATTGCTGGGATTTTTCATCGGCGTCTGCCTGATCAGTTTTGTTGCCGTCTGCCTCAGCTACATGGTCAAGTACGCTCCCGTGGCCGGCGGAGCTTTTGCCTATGCCTATATCGGTTTCGGCCCGACGGCGGCCTTTGTCTGCGGCTGGGCGCTTGTTATCGGCTATATTGCCATTGTGGCCATTGATATTGCCGCACTTTCCGTTATTTTCCGTTTCCTTTTCCCCGGTGTATTCGAGTTCGGGGAGCTCTATGACATTGCCGGCTGGACGGTGTATTCCGGCGAGGTCATTCTCATGACCGCGGGAACGCTGTTCTTCGGCTACATCAATTATCGCGGTATCGGCTTTGCCGGCATGCTGCAGCTGATTCTGGCCTTCATGCTGACTTTCGGCATTCTGGCGCTGTTCGGCGGCGTGCTGACCCTGGATACCGCCAGCGTTTCCAATCTTGCTCCCGCCTTCTCCGACAAGCGGAGCATGGTGGCCTGCGTTCTGCTTGTCTTTGCCATTTCTCCCTTCCTGTTCGTGGGTTTCGATACGGTGCCGCAGGCTGCGGAAGAATTCGCCTTCGAGCCTTCCCGCGCCCGCAATATCATGATTGTCGCCATCTTCTGCGGCGTTATCCTCTATGCCATGGTGATGCTCTCCGTGGGCATGGCCGTTCCCTATCCCGAGCTGCTGGCCAAGCTTGACGCTCAGCGCGCATCCGGCGGCGCTGCCTGGGGTACGGGCGAAGTCGCGACCATGGCTTTCGGCAACTTCGGCAGTATCGTGCTTGCCGTGGCCGTCTTCGGCGCGGTCTGCACCGGTACCAACGGCTTCTTCATCGCCACCAGCCGTCTGCTGCTCAGCATGGCGCGCAGCGGCATCCTGCCCGCCTGGTTCGGCGAGATTCATCCCAAGTACCGGACGCCCTACAAGGCCATCCTGTTCACGGTTATCGTTGTGCTGCTCACGCCCTTTGCCGGCCGCTCCGCCGTGGCCTGGACCGTGGATATGAGCTCCGTGGGCACCGGCATCGGCTACCTGTTCACCTGCCTTGCGGCGCGGCGCGTGATTCTCGGCAGCGCCAACGTGGACGGCAAGGCGCTCAAGCTCTTCTGCTGCGCCGTCGGTACCGTTACCGCCATCCTGTGCATCCTGCTCCTGTTCGTGCCCGGCTCTCCCGCCCGCATCGGTACGGCCCCCTTCATCTGCCTGGGCGTGTGGGTTGTGCTCGGCTTCATCTTCTACTTCTCCAACAAGAAGCACTGGGCCTCTCTGCCGGAAGAAAAGGTTCGCGAGAATGTGCTTGGCCGCAAGGATATCGCCGTGTTCTTCAAGAAGTAGTCTGTGACGGTTTTCCGAATGCTTCCCGCACGGGAGGCATTCGGAAGGACGTATTCGAAGGAAAGCCGTCCCGTCCGGGACGGCTTTTTGCTGCGGGGCTGTTGCGTTCGGCACGCGGCATGCATAGGGTCAGGTCTGTAAAAGGAACAGGCGCGACGAGGGGATTGTTCTTCGGCGCGCCGCAGGGGCAAGAGCGTTTCACCTTTTTCAAAGTTGAAACGCTCTAGGGCCTGTTTCTAAAAAAAAGCTGGACATCTTGAATGACTCCTGCTTTCCTGTTTATCATGAGCAGACATGATATTTCAGATGAAAAGTGGGCGGTCATCGGTCATATGCTGGCAAAGAAAAAGACTGAAACCAGAGGTCGAAAGCGCAAAGAT
>DXFI01000093.1 GCA_019114565.1 Candidatus Desulfovibrio intestinigallinarum
GGGGGGAAGGGAAACACCTCTCGCGCCAGCAGAGGGGGTTCCCTTCCCCCCAAACAACTTACGAATAGTGTTTAACAGGCCCTAAGCGCTTTTTGCGCTCATGTTCCCGCTACGGAAGGCGCGGGAACATGAGCGCGGCGGCGCGACATCACAGATTCGACTCTTGCCGGGGATATTGCCATGCTCAAAATCCAGCCCCTACCTTCAAGCCGTCTGCATGCCACATTTGATCCCGCCAAGATTCCGTGGGACGACAGCAGTTCCATTCCTCTGCCCCGCAACGGCGGCAACGGTCGCAATCCATTTCAGCCGCGCGCCATGCAGGCGCTGGATCTGGCGCTGAACATCCACAGCACCGGCTATAATGTCTACCTGTCCGGCGAGCCGCATCTCGGACGCTGCCACATGCTGCTCAACTATTTGCGGCCGCTGGCACGCAAGGCGACCCCGCCGCCGGATCTGGTCTATGTCCACAATTTCGCCGATCAGGACAGCCCGCAGCTGTTCTCTCTCCCGGCCGGCATGGGCAAAAAGCTCAAGCAGGGCCTGAATGCTCTTGTGGAAGCCATCAGCAAGGAACTCATGCGCCGTCTTGAGGCCGGTTCCTTTGTCAAGCAGCGCGCCAAGCTCATGGACAGCTACCAGAAGACGCGCACCGGGCTCCTCCACAAGATGAACAATGTTGCGGCGCACAAGGGTTTTCATCTGGAAGCGGATGACTCCGGAAGCCTGACCCTGTATCCGCTGGTCGGGGGAAAACGTCTGGCGGACGAGGAATTTGATCAGCTGGACGCCGCCGTGCGCCTCAAGCTCAAGCGTCAGGGCGAAGATGTGGCGCGCGCCATCTCCGTTTTTGTGCGCCAGCTGAGCAAGGTTGAAGAGACGTTCCACGACGAGGAACGCGATCTGGAACGCGATGTCATGACGCAGGTGCTGCACAGTCTGCTGACCCCCCTGCGCCAGAAGATGCTGAAAGCCTGCGACTGCCCCCGCCTCAGCGAGTATTTTGACGCCCTGCACGAGGACATTCTGCGCAATACGGACGCCTTTCTGCCCCGCGAAACGCCTCCGGCTCCGGCAGCGCCCGGCCCAGATCCGCTTCACGCGCAGCCGCCGCAGGAGCCGCCGCTCTACCGCTACGATGTCAACGTCTTTGTGGACAACAGTGCCACGGAGGGCGCGCCCATTATCGTAGAGGATCATCCCACGCTGACCAACCTGCTCGGCTGCATCGAACGGGAATCCGAGCTGGGGGCGCTCGTCACCGACTTTACCCTCATCAAGTCCGGCAGTCTGCACAAGGCCAACGGCGGCTATCTGATTCTGCACATTGACGATGTCCTGCAGCATCCCGCGGCATGGGAAGGGCTGCTGCGCGCTCTGCGCTCCAACTCCGCCCGTATGGAAGACAACAGCGACGCGCCCGATTCCGGCATGCGTACCAAGGGTATTTCTCCCGAAGCCCTGCCGCTGAATCTCAAGGTCATCCTCATCGGCTGCGATGATCTCTATGAAACGCTGCTCGTCAATGACGACCGTTTCGGCAAGCTCTTCCGCATCAAGGCGCAGATGGACGACGTAACCGAGCGCAACGCCGCGGGCGTGCGCTACTACCTTTCCGTCATGGCCCGCATCATCCACGACGAGGAGCTGCTCCCCTTTGACAGAACGGCCCTTGCCTGGCTGGTGGATCTGGGGTCGCATATCTGCGAGGATCAGCGCCGCCTGTCGCTCAAGTTCACCCAGCTGCGGGAAATGATGATCGAGGCAAACGCGCTGGCCACCATGCGCAAGCAGACCATGATCGGCGCGGAAATTCTGGAGGAGGCCTACGCCGCCCGGGCCTACCGGGTGAATCTCACGGAAAGTATCTTCATGGAAGAATATGACCGGGAGATGATCAAGGTGCGGACTTCCGGCCATGCCGTGGGACAGGTCAACGGGCTCTCCGTCATGAGCTACGGTGATTTTGAATTCGGTCTGCCCCATCGCATTGCCTGTACCGTCGGCGTGGGGCACGAAGGCATCATTGACCTTGAGCGCGAGGCCGAACTCGGCGGCCCCATTCACACCAAGGCCATGATGATTCTGAAAAGCTGCCTGACCAACCTCTTCGCCCGCCGCAAGCCGCTGGTTCTGTCCGGCTCGCTCTATTTTGAACAGAGCTACGCGGGCATCGAGGGCGACTCCGCTTCCGGCGCGGAGCTGGCGGCCCTGCTCTCCGCGCTGGCGGAAGTCCCGGTGCGCCTTGATCTGGCCTTTACCGGGGCCGTCAGCCATACGGGGCAAATCATGGCCGTCGGCGGCGTCACCCGCAAGATTGAAGGCTTTTTCAAGGTTTGCGCCCGGCACGGTCTTACCGGCACCCAGGGAGTGCTCATCCCTGCCGACAACGTGGATCATCTCATGCTGGCCCCCGATGTCCTTCAGGCAGTGGAAGACAAAAAGTTCGCCATCTATCCCATTACCTGCATCGAGGAAGCCCTGTTCCTGCTCACCGGCCTGCCCGCAGGCAAGCGGCGCAAGGACGACACCTTTACCCCCGGCAGCCTCTATGCGCTGGTGGATCGTCGTCTGGAACAGCTCGGCGAATACGCGCAGAATGCCTTTGATTCCAAACGCCGCAAGCGCCGGAAAAACTAGTTCGTTTGGGGGAGGGGAA
>DXFI01000009.1 GCA_019114565.1 Candidatus Desulfovibrio intestinigallinarum
CTTCCCCCAACGCGCTTTTTCAGAAGGATACAGGCCATGCGGCAAATACCTTTCAAAAAATATGTGTAGTCTGTATTTTCTATCTATTTGAAAGGAAAAAACATTAGAGTTAACGCCCTACGCCAGATCGCGGCCGGTGGTGGTGCCGCTGAACGTGCCGTGCTTGACGCCCTTGCAGGAAATGAGTTTGTCCGCCAGACGGCGCACCCGTTCGGGGTCGCCCTTGAGCACCAGCACTTCGAGGCAGTTGTCGTGATCAAGATGCACATGCAGGGTTGCGACAATAATATCGTGTTCGTCATGCTGCATCTGTGTCAGACGGCGCGACAGATCATTTTTATGATGATCGTACACCAGCGTCAGCGTGCCCGCGCCCATGAGCTGCGGATTCTGCCAGTCTTCCTCCACCAGCGCGCGGCGAATGAGGTCCCGTATGGCTTCGGAACGGTTGCCATAGCCCTTGCGCGCGCACAAGGCGTCAAAAGGCTCCAGCAAATCTTCATCCAGCGACACGCCGAAACGCGCCAGTCCCATGACAATTTCTCCTTTTCCGCAACCGTCTTCCCCGGCACAACCGCACAAAGCACCGGAAAAGACGACAAAACACCGTCCCCGCACATCCGGCCCGCGTCTCCCCGGCACATCCGGGAGACGGCCGCGCAGGGTTCGCCCTCCGCGTTGCCGCTCCCCGTCATTTGCCAGAATAAAGCGCGCTGGGGAGGGGTGGGGGTTCGGGGGAGGGGAAGCCCCTCTCGCGCCAGCAGAGGGGTTCCCCTCCCCCGACTCAAAAAAATTTTGCCTCCGCCGGTCAGGCGCGGCGGATTTCCCAGACGCGGACGGTGACGGGCACGGGCTGGGCGTAGATGGGTTCCACGGTGCGGGAGAACACGGGGCGGCCGCTCCAGCGCACGCCGCAGCCGCCGCCGGAAAGGGCCTGTAAAAAGGCGTCGTAGACGGTGCGCCCGGGTTCGGCCAGCCAGGCCACGCCGTCCGGCGCGAGGGCATGATCGAGAAAGCGCAGCACGGGCGAGACAAAGGCGCGTTCATACATGATGTCGCCGCCCCAGATGCGCGCTATGGAACCGGGGCGCACGGCGGGACGCCGCCAGTCCATGACGGCCCAGCCGGGCTGGGGCACGTCATTGGCATCGGCATTGTGCCGCGCAAAATGGAGAGCGTCGGCTTCGTAATCCATGCCGAGGACGCGCGCGCCCAGCCAGCGCGCCACGATGGACGCCAGCCCGAGGCCACAGCCCATGTCCAGACAGGGGCGTCCGGCGATTTCCTCGCGCCGTTCCTGCAACCAGTCGCACAGGGCCACGGTCGAGGGCCAGAGTTCCGTCCAGTAGGGCAGACGCTCGTCATCGGCATCGGGATCGTCGCACATGGCGTTCCACAGGGTTTCCAGATCGGCGGCGCGATCCAGCCGCCACAAGCGCCCGCAGGCGCGCACCGCAATATGCGGCGCATAGGAGGAAAGACCGTGGCTTTCTTCATCATTTACGGACATGACACTCACTCTCCGCGCGCAGCATAGCCCAAGCGGCCCCGGCTGTACAGCGCGGGAGCGGGCGCGGACGCGGCCGGGCGGCTGCATGTTCATTGCCGCCCGGCGGAGGAGACGCGCCTTTGCGGCGACGCCGCAGGCGGAACCGCAGGGAGCGGCCCGCCGCCTTTGTTGTGTCCGCCTGCGCCTTTTGCTATGGTTTCAGAACGTCGCGCCTGCGGGAACGGCGCGATAAAGGAGGCCCGGAAAACGGCATGGGACAGGATATTTTCGACGTCATCATCATATTGACCCTTGTGGCATTTTCCATTCGCGGCTTTCTCAAGGGATTTGTGGCCGAAGTGGCGGGCATTGTCTCCCTGCTGGGCGGCTTCTGGGTTGCGCATCACTTCCACCCCCTGCTCTCCCCGCGCCTTACCTTCATCAGCGAACCGGCATGGCGCACCATTGCCGCCTATGTGCTGCTGTTTATCGCCGTCATGATCGTGGTGGGCATTGTTGCCCGCATTCTGCAAAAGATTCTGACATTTTCCTTTGTGGGCTGGGCGGACAAGCTCATCGGCGGCGCTCTCGGCCTGACCAAGGGGCTGATTCTCTGCTCGCTGGTGCTGCTGGTGCTGCAAAAGCTGTTCGGCAACGCGCCCTTTCTGCAAAATTCCCGCGCCCTCCCCTACTTCAACAGCCTGATTGAAACCATCAGACAGGGCATCCCCCCGGATCTGCTCTCGCGTCTGGGGCTGGCCTAGGGCGCACGTCCAGAATAATCCCAAACAAATAAAGCATATCAGCACGCCTCCTTTCTAAAGAAGACTTCCCGGAAGTTCCCCCTTGAAAAAGCGCGCTGGGGAAAGGATGGGGGGCCTGGGGGGAAGGGAAACACCTCTCGCGCCAGCAGAGGGGTTTCCCTTCCCCCCAGACACAAACAGACGACAAAACACAACCACAACATAACCATAACGCAAGACAACAAGGAACGGACAATGGCGACAAAGGCGCTTGAGGAGTTGCGGCAGGTCATAGAACGGCTGACGGCGGAAGACGGTTGCCCGTGGGACAAGGAGCAGACGCCGGAGAGCCTGGCGGAATACGTCATTGAGGAAAGCCACGAACTGGTGAGCGCCATTCGCACGGGCACGCGGGCGGATGTCTGCGAGGAGCTGGGCGACGTTGCGTTCCTGCTGCTCTTTCTGGCGCATCTGTACGAAAAGCGCGGCGATTTCACGCTGGCCGACGCGCTGAACAACAACCGCGCCAAGATGGTGCGCCGTCATCCGCATGTTTTCGGGGATACGGTCTTTGAAAACCGCGACGAACAGCTCAGGACGTGGGAACAGATCAAGCGCGACGAGCACAAGGCCGAGGACGGCACGCCTCCCGGCCTGTTCGACAGCCTGCCGCCGAGCCTGCCGCCGCTGACCAAGGCCTACCGCATCCACTCCAAGGCCGCGCGCGTGGGCTTTACCTGGGAGCAGGACGAGGACGTGGAACAGCAGGTGGAAGCCGAATGGCTGGAGTGGCTGGACGCCTGCGCCGAAGGCGACGAAAAGGCGCAGAAGCACGAGCTGGGCGATTTGCTGTTCAGCATTACGGAACTGGGGCGGCGCAAGGGCATCAAGGCCAACGAGGCGCTGGACCTTGCCACCGGGCGTTTTCTGCGCCGCTTTGCCCGCATGGAGGCGCTGGCGCGCGAACAGGGAAAGGACTTTGCGGCCTTGACGCTTGATGAAAAGGACGAACTCTGGAACCGGGCCAAGGAAGAGGAAAAGGCCGCCGAAGGCGACCAGCCGCAGGAGGCCTAGACCGTGCGGCGTCATCCGCAGGCGGCGCGGGATGGAACGGGCCGCGCGCCGTCCCATGCCCGGACAGCCGCCGGAGCGCGTCTGCTGCTGCTGGCGCTGTGCGTGCTGCTGACGCTGGCCGGGTGCGGCCCGCGCACGCACAGAACGCGGGAGGCGGGCCGGGGGCCCGCGCCGGAACTGGGTCTGCCGCGCGCGGATCCGGCCTATGTGCAGTGGATGGAACGCCAGTCCATGCTGGGCATGGCCCCGGGGCTGGCCTCGCAGGTTTCGGGCAGCGGGCTTATCTGGAGCAACAGCGCCTCGGCCGTGCGGCCCGGGATGCTGCTGGAAGCCGCGCCTAATTGGTTGTATATTACGCCGTCCACGCTTGCCTCGTCCGGCCCGGCCCTGCGGGCGCTGGCGCAGCCGGGCGTGACGGCCCTGATGGCGCGTCTGGGCCTGCGCGGCCTCTATGTGACGCCCACGGGCGAAACCGGCGAAATCTGGACGGGCCGGGCGCTGCCCGGCGGCGACGATGTGACCACGCTGGGCCTTGCGCCGCATGCGGGCACGGAGGAGGATGTTTCCCGCCTGACCGCGACGCTGGAAGCGGCGTCCATGCAGAGCGGCGGACAGATTCCCCCGGCGGCCACGGGGCTTGGCCCGGATTTCATTCTTCAGGCCCGGCACGCGCCGCGCTTTGACGGCATTTACGCCATGATGACCGTGCCGAAGGAATTGTGGACGCTGCTGCCCGTCGTGCCGGAAGAATGGGAATGTCTGCCGCTGCGGCCGGAAAGCGTGCGCGCCCTTCAGGAACAGGGCGTGCTGCCCCGGGCCATTGTCCGCGACGGCCTGCCCTGGGCCGAGCCGGGCGGCTGGGCCGTCACGGGAGAAGTGCGGGGCGCGGACGGCGTGCCCCGGCGCTGGGTTTACCGTTACAGCGGGCATCCGCTGCGGCCGGTGCTGCTGTGGCAGGACCCGTCGGGCCAGAGCCGCCGCATCATTTCGGCCTCCATCATCCGTCATACGGGCTTGCAGGGGCAGACGCTGGCGGGCCTGCGCATGGAAGCCCTGCTCGGGCTGGACGTGCCGCCGCAGACGGAAGGCGAAGGCGGAAAAACGCGCCTGACGCCGGGGCCGGAGGCGCTGGCCGACGCGACCCGCGAAATTCACCGCTACGGCGGCTGGGCCATGCAGGCCGACGTGCTGCCCGTGCGCCTGAACGCGGCCGTGCTGGCAAACGGTACGGATTTTACGCGCGACGCCATGAGCGCGCCGGGCGCAGGCTATGCCCTGCTGAGCGGCGACGCCCGCCCGCTGGCCGCTCTGCTGCGGAACGCGCTCTCGCAGGGCGTGGACTTCCGGCGGCTGGCGCACGGGCTTGAAGCCGGGCGCAGCGTGGACTGGCGACCGCTGGCGGAAGTATCGCCGGAGCTGGTTGCGCGGGCGCGCACGCTGGCGGGCCAGCGCGGCGAAGGCGTGCAGTGGACGACCACGGCCTCGCTGGCGGCGCAGACACCGGGCCTGCGGCTGCCTGCCGCTTCCGGCGGACGCGCGGAAGCCGATACGCCCCGCGCGCGGGAGCAGGAAGGCCTGCGGAATGCCGTGGAGCTGTACGAAGGCGTGCAGCTCGCCCTGCCGGGTCTGTACTTCATCAGCCCGCAGACGCTGACCGGCGCACTGAACATTGCCGGAGACGCCCCTTCGGACGGCAAGACGCCGCTGCTGGGCGCGTCGCCCCTGAGCGAACAGGAAGCCGCGCCGCTGGCCTTCGGCCCGCTGGAAGAACAGCTTGCCGACGACGGCAGTTTTGCCGCGCGCATGGCGCGCCTTTTGCGGACGCGGGCCGCCGTGCGGCTGGCCGCAGGCCGCCTTGCGGCGGTGGAGGCCGACGCCGGAGGCGGCTACGCGGCGGCAACGGCCCTGCCGGACGGCGGTTACTGGCTGGTGTTTGCCAATTTTTCCGACAGGCCGCGCGCTGTCGGTCTGCGCTTCCCTGTTGCAGGGGGAAGCGGAACTGCCATAGACGTTCAAAACGGCCGCCCTGTCCCCGCGGAACAGGGCGCGCGCGAGCTGAAGCTTGATCTCCAAGCCCGCCAAGTGCGCCATGTGCTGCTCGGCGCAACAGACAGCTCCGTACAAGGAGGGAACAATGACCGATGAAACCAGGACGACCGGCGTCATGGACGAAGGCGCTCCCGCTCCCGGGCAGGACGCGCCGTCCGGCCCGGCGACGCCGCAGGTGCGCCGCCGCTTCGGGACGCGCAGCAGCGGCATCGGCGAAGTGGTGAGCCTGCCGTCATCCATGACCGGGGCAGCCGATACACCCCCTGCGGGAACCGCAGCCCCCGGAGCCGGAACGCCGCCCCGGGCTGCGGACATGACAAAGGACATCCCGGCGGACGCGCCGAAGGACCTCACCCCGCCCGTCTCTGAGGCCGGGGAACCGGAACAGATCGCGGCGGACAGCGGCGAACCGTCGCCCGCGGCCGAAACGCCCCGCCCCGCGCAGGACGCCATGCCCGACGCCGACGCGGCAACGGAAGGCCCCCTGCCGGAAGACGGCGCAACGGAAAACGACGCGCCCGCAAAGGAAGCGCCTGCGCGGCCGCACGCCCCTCTGCCCGAGCCGGGCCCGGCGCAGGCCCTGTTCTCGGCCTTTGCCAAGTGCGGGCCTCTGTCGCTCCTGCTGCTGTGCTGTCTGCTCTTCTGGCCTTCCCTCTGGACAGGCGGCTTTTATCTGTCGCTGGAAGGCATTTTCGGCCAGACCTTCTGGCATGCGCTGAACGCCGGCCAGTGGCTGACGCCCACCGTTGACGGCGCGGCCCTGCCGCCGCTCATGCACTGGCTGCTGCTGGGCCTGCATCGTCTGCTGACGCTGACGGGCCTGCCGGAAATATGGACCTTCCCCCTGTACGGGCTCATCGGCGCCACGGCGGCGCTGTTCGGCGTCTGGGCCGCGGCCCGCGCCGCAGGCTTCGGTCAGGGCGCGGCCTTTGCCGCGGGTCTGCTCCTGCTGGTCACGCCGAGCTTTGTTGTTTTCGGCAACCATCTTGATCCGCAGGCGCTGGCGACCGGCCTGATGATGCTCTCCCTGGCGGGCTTCTGCCGGGGCTGGTCGCGGGAACGCGCGCCCTTCTCCCTGCCGCTGGGCTTCACCATGGCGGCGCTGGCGGGCCTGACCGGCGGCATCTGCTATTTTCTGGTGCCCATTCTGGCAAGCATCGTCTTTCTGCTGCGTCACATGGCCTTCCGGCGCGCCCAGCGATGGGACGCGCTCACGGGCTTTGCCCTCATGCTCGGCCTGCTGGCCGTCTGGGGCGGCGCGCTTATCTTCATGGCTTCGGATACGGGCTACGGCGATGCCTTCGTAGGCTTCCTCACCGGCTCGGACCCCCTGCCCGAATGGCTGGGAACCTATCTTGCCTTTGTCATCGCCACGGCGGTACTGCTCCTGCCCTGGCTTGCCCTGCCCTTCTTTGTCTCCTGGACGCGCGTCATCAAGGAAAGCTGGCATAACCGCAAGAACGGCGAACATCGCCCCTTCTTCCTCTGGCTCGCCTTCCTGGCCGCCGCCGTCATTTATTTTGTACGGCCCGACGCCGGTCTGACGCTGCTGCTTCCGGCCACGCTGGCCCCGCTGCTGGCGCGCGCCCTGCTGCGTCTGTCCTTTACCGGCAGCCGCCTCTTCTATCTGCTTGCGGCGCTCCTGCTGCTGCACATGGGCATTTTCAGCCTGCTGTACAGCTTTGAATTCTCCATGAACCTCATCCCGCCGCAGTCCGTCCTGTTCCCCAGCGACAGCCTGCGTCAGGATCTGCTCTCGCTGCGCTTCCTGCCTATGGTCGGCGCGGTCTGTCTCTTCTCGGCAATCCTGCTGACCCGCTTCACCCGCCGGGCCTTCCCCGCCGGGGCTCTGCTCGTGCTGACGCTGGCGGTCCTGCTGATCAATCAGCCCGTCCGCCTGCAGCTGGTGCATGAAATCCAGCAGCGCGTCCCGGCCATCGGCACGGTTGAACTGCTGGCGGCTCCGGCAGCCGCGCCCGCTTCCGAAGTCGTGCCGACGCCCGCGGACCCCGCGCTTACCGAGGAACCGCAGGAGGCAGCGCCTGCTCCGGCAACGGAACCGACGCCTGCGGAAACGCCCGAAGCGGCTCCCGCTCCCGAGGCAGCCCCTGCTCCGGCTCCTGAAGCTGCCCCGGCTCCGGCGGAACCCACTCCCGCCGCCGCAACTCCGGCTCCGGCCGCTGCTCCGGCTCCCGAAGCAGCTCCCGCTCCGGCGGAACCTGCTCCCGCTGCTGCGCCGCAGGCCGCTCCCGCGCCCGCCGCTGCTGCGCAGAAGTAAGCAAGATGGATGTTGGGGGGAAGGGAACCCCCTCTGCTAACGCGAGAGGGTGTT
>DXFI01000094.1 GCA_019114565.1 Candidatus Desulfovibrio intestinigallinarum
GGGGAACCCCTCTCGCGCTAGCAGAGGGGTTCCCCTTCCCCCCGACATCCTGTACAGGCGCGAATGTCATCCTTGCGCGTCCGAAAGGTTGACAGTACCCCCGAGCCTTCCTACCTTTACGGGCAAAGACACCTGCCGCACAGCGGCAAGAAAGGATTACGATATGCCCCTCTGCTCTGTTGAAGAAGCCGTTGCTGAACTCAAGCAAGGCAAGATGATTATTCTTGTGGATGACGAAGATCGCGAAAACGAAGGCGATCTGACCATGGCGGCGGAGTTTGTCACCCCGGAAGCCATCAATTTCATGGCGAAATTCGGTCGCGGCCTTATCTGCCTGCCCATGGCTCCCGAGATGGCCGACAAGCTGAACCTGCCGCTCATGACGCAGCGCAACGGTTCCCGTTTCGGAACCAACTTCACCGTATCCATTGAAGCGCGCGAAGGCATCACCACGGGCATTTCCGCGGCGGACCGCGCCCGCACCATCCGCATAGCCGTGGCCGACGACGCCCGCGCCGAGGATATCGTGACCCCCGGGCATGTCTTCCCCCTGCGCGCCCGTCCTGACGGCGTGCTTTCCCGCGCGGGCCAGACGGAAGGCAGCGTGGATCTCGCCCGCCTTGCGGGACTCAAGCCCGCCGCTGTCATCTGCGAAATCATGAAGGACGACGGCACCATGGCGCGCATGCCCGATCTTGAGGTCTTTGCGGCCGAGCACGGCCTCAAAATTGCCGCCGTCAAGGATATCATCCGCTACCGCCTCAATCGCGGTCAGGTGTCCGTGCGCTGCGATGCCAAGGCGCATCTGCCCACCATGTTCGGCGACTTCACGGTGTATGCCTACGAAAGCGACCGCGAACCCGGCACGCATCTGGCCATTGTCAAGGGCGACATCACCGGCCCCGAACCGGTTCTCGTGCGGGTGCACAGCCAGTGCCTCACCGGCGACGCCCTCGGCTCCCTGCGCTGCGACTGCCGCGGCCAGCTGGGCGCGGCTCTGCGCCAGATTGAAAAGGCCGGACGCGGCGCGCTCATCTATATGCGTCAGGAAGGCCGCGGCATCGGCCTGGCGAACAAGATTCGCGCCTATGCCCTTCAGGATCAGGGCTACGACACCGTCGAGGCCAACCGCAAGCTCGGCTTCCCCGACGACCTGCGCGACTACGGCACCGGCGCCCAGATTCTTGTGGACCTCGGCATTCACAAGATTCGCCTGCTGACCAACAATCCCAAGAAAATTGTGGGCCTCTCCGGTTACGGCATCGAAATTGTGGAACGCGTTCCCATTGAAATCGAAGCCTGCCCCGAAAACGAAGCCTATCTCCGCACCAAGAAAGAAAAGATGGAACATCTGCTGACCGGTATTCGCTGCCATTAAAGCATGCCGCCTTTGCAAAAGGCGGAATGCAAGAAGACGGCACAGCGTCGCCCGGCCTGTTGTTTCGCGGAAAAGCCGCGTTTTTCCACGAAACAACAGGCCGTATGGTCTGGAGCACAGAGCGTTTCAAACTGAAAAGGCTCCGGACAGGCGGATCTGATCCAGCACGCGGGAAAGCAGAATACTCTCTTCCCGCCATCATTCTTCCGGGGAACCATGCCGCAGAGGAAAAGACAATCCCCCTGCGGCACTCCCTGCCTCCAACATATTCCGTCCGAAATCGGACGCTCTTTCGCGCGCATTCCCGCCTGCCCTGTCCGCTCCGCCGGATCGGCAGCCGTTGCGCGCACCTCTCCTTACAACAAGTAAACAGGGAACTGCCATGCGGGCACTTGTCGTGGACACGACGGAACCGGCGTACAATCTGGCGCTGGAGGAAACGCTTTTTGACGGACTCAGCACAGGGGACGAAGGACTGTTCCTTCTGTGGCGCAATGCGCCTTCCATTATTGTGGGACGGCATCAGTGCACCGGAGAGGAAATCAACGCTGACTTCGTGAAGCGCCGGGGCATCCCCGTGGTGCGGCGCAATACGGGCGGGGGCGCGGTATATCACGATCTCGGCAATCTGAACTTCTCCTTCATCGAGCATGCCGACGGGGAAGGCAAAGTGGACTTTGGGCGTTATCTGACGCCCATCTGCGCGGCGCTGCGGGAACTGGGCGTGGAAGCGCACATCTCCGGACGCAACGATCTGGAAGTCGAAGGCCGCAAGATTTCCGGCAGCGCCCAGCGCCTGCAGCACGGCAAGGTGCTGCATCACGGCACACTGCTGGTGGATCTGAATTTTTCCGATCTTGTGGAAGCCCTGCAGGTGGAGCCGGAAAAATATCTTTCCAAGGGCGTGGCCTCCGTACGGGCCCGCGTGGCCAACATTTCAGAATTCTGCACGAGCAGCGCCCTGATGGACGAACTGCGCGCGGCACTTGTGCGCACCTGCGCCGACCGGCAGATCGGGCTCCCGCCGGATGCCCATCGACGGGCGGAGGCCCTGGCCGAAACCAAATATCGCACCTGGGAATGGAACTACGGCGCGTCTCCGGCCTTTGCCTTCCGCAGGAAGGAACGTTTCCCGTGGGGAAGCGTGGACTTGCGTCTGGATGTGCGTAAGGGCGTCATTGTCGCGGCCCGCATTCATGGCGACTTTTTCTCCGCCGCCGATGTGGACGAACTGGAACAGCGTCTGATCGGCCTGCGCCATGAACCGTCCTGCCTGGCGGACGCTCTGCGCGACGCCCCCTGGACCTCCTGGTTCAGCGGCTGCGATCCCGAACGCATGCGTGATTTTTTTCTCCAGCAATAGCGCGAAATGCGCCGGGCGCGTTACAGGGCCGGACGCAGGCATAGCTGCATATGCCTGCGACAGCAGCGTTTTCCGTTGACGCTACAACGCTTCCGCGCCGCAAAATCCGGGAAGGAAAAAGCTTTTTACGGGGAATCCATGGAATGGGCATCCCATTGTGAAAAAAGATACGCTCTCTGCGGCAAAAAGCCCGGCTCCCTTGTAGCTTTTCAGAGAATGGGATAGTGTGAAGCATCTACCGCCAGAGGCGGAATATGGAGTCAGAAAGCAAGATACGCCCCTGCTGCCCGGGCCGTATCGTCCGGCATCATTAACGGTACAGCGGAAGGCGAAGGCTCCGGCGCTTCGCACCGCAGGAGGAACGCATGTCCAAATTGCGCACAACGCCCCTTACGGCATGGCACGCGGCCCACGGCGCAAAGATGGCGCCCTTTGCAGGCTGGGAAATGCCCATTCAGTATGAAGGCATCCTTGTGGAACATCAGCACACCCGCCGGCATGCGGGCCTGTTCGACATCTGCCACATGGGCGAATTCCTCATTTCCGGCCCCGGCGTCGACGCGGCTCTTTCCCGGGCTGTCAGTCACAACCTTGCCACACTCAAGGCCGGACGCTGCCGCTACGGCTTCATCCTCAACGAGCAGGGCAACGTGCTGGACGACTGCATCGTCTACCGTTTCGGCGACGACGACTTCATGATCGTGGTGAACGCCGCCTGCGCGGCCGGGGACTTTGCCACCCTGCGCGCCCGTCTGCCGGAAAGCGTCGCGCTGAAGGACGTTTCCGACGAAACCGCCAAAATCGACCTTCAGGGCCCCGATTCGCTGGATGTACTGGAAGCCCTGACCGGAGAAAATTTCCACGGGCTGCCCTATTTCGGTTTTGTCAAAACCGAATGGGACGGCGCGCCCCTGCTGGTCAGCCGCACGGGCTACACCGGCGAACTGGGCTTCGAGCTCTATGTGCCCGCGACAAAGGCCCTGGCCTTCTGGGAAGCCCTGCTCAAAGACAGCCGCGTCAAACCCGTGGGCCTGGGGGCGCGCGATACGCTGCGCCTTGAGTCCGGCCTGCCGCTGTACGGGCACGAGCTGGACGAACAGCACAATCCCACCGAAGCGGGCATGGGCCGCATGATGACCAGCGAGGCCGACTACGTGGGCAAGGCCGGCGCAGCCGAAGTGCGCCAGTGCCTGCTGGGCCTGGAAGTGGACGGCCGCCGGGCCGCCCGCAACGGTGATGCCGTACTGCTGGACGGTAAGGAAGTCGGCGTGGTGACGAGCGGTTCCTTTGCGCCCTCGCTGGGCAAGGTCATTGCCTTTGCCTGGGTGGACAAGAGCGCCGCCGACGCGACGGCCTTCACCATCCGGGCCGCTCGCGCCGAACTCAGAGCCGTTCGTGCCGAGCTCCCGTTCTACAAGGACGGCACGGCCCGCAAGAAACTTTCCTAGGCCGACTTTCCCCGCGCACCGGCCTTTCCGGTAGTGTTGCGCGGGGAAACCTGCCTCGAAGCACTCTTTTTGTAACGCTACGGTACGCCTTCCGGCGTATCCGAATCATCATTGGAGGAAACAAACATGTCCTATCCCGCCGATCTTCTCTACTCCGCCAGCCATGAATGGGTCAAAATCGAAGGCGACGAAGCCGTCGTGGGCATCACCTTCTTCGCTCAGGAATCGCTGGGCGACATCACCTATGTGGAACTGCCCGCCGCGGGCGACACCGTGACTGTCGACAAGGAATTCGGCTCCGTGGAATCCGTGAAGGCCGCCAGCGATCTTATTTCCCCTGTCAGCGGCGAAGTGACGGCCGTCAATGACGCGCTGGAAAACGCCCCCGAGCAGATCAATGCCGCGCCCTATGACGCGTGGATCATCCGCGTGAAACTGGCCGGCAAGCCCGAAGGCCTGATGGACGCCGCCGCTTACGAAGAACACTGCAAGAACGAGCATCACTAGTCTGCCGTTGCGCGCCCTGCCGGAACGCTGCTGCCCCGGCAGGGCCGCCCGCCGGCCGGAAGAGAACGGAAAAACGCGTTTTTTTCCACGAAACGACAGGCCGTATGGTTTGAAACGCACGGCGTTTCAAACTGAAAAGGCTCCAGGAGAGTCCTCCCTTTTCCGGGAGCTGTCCGCACTGCCCGCTCCGGGCGGCGCGCCCCCGGAAATCCCGACGCCCCGCGCAGGGGCTCCTTCCAAGCCCGCTTCGTCAAGGAGTGACCTATGCCCTTCATTCCCCACACGCCGGAAGAAACGCGGGAAATGCTCGCGACTGTCGGCGTCCGCACGCTGGACGACCTCTTTGCCGACATCCCGGCATCCATGCGCCCCAAAAGCTTCAATCTCCCCAAGGGGCAGAGCGAAGCCGCCATCTGCAACTATTTCGAGGACATGGCGGCCCGCAACCGGACGTCGCTCATTTCCTTTCTGGGCGCCGGTTTCTACAACCACTACATCCCCAAAGCCGTTGACGCTCTGGCCGGACGCAGCGAGTTCTATACGGCCTATACGCCCTATCAGGCCGAATGCTCTCAGGGAACGCTGCAGGCCATCTTTGAATTTCAGACGGCCGTGACGCGCCTGCTCGACATGGAATGCGCCAACGCCTCCATCTACGACGGCGGCACTTCCATGTTTGAAGCCGCCATGATGGCCGTGCGCGCCACAAAACGTTCCGTCATTGTGGTGGATGAAGCCGTCAATCCCGTGTGGCGTCAGATGCTGCACACCTATGCCGCGGGCGTGAACGTGACCTTCAAGGTCGTTCCCCAGAAAAACGGCCTCAGCGACATGGACGGCCTCAAGGCCGCCGTTGACGATGCCACGGCCGCCGTCATCGTCCAGAATCCCAACTTCTTCGGCGCGATTCAGGACTTCAGCGATCTGTTTGCCCAGGCGCAGGCGCACAAGGCTCTTGGCATCATTTCCGTGTATCCCGTCATGCAGGCGGTGCTGAAGACGCCCGGCGAAATGGGCGCGGATATTGCCGTGGCCGAAGGTCAGAGCCTCGGCCAGCCCCTTTCCTTCGGCGGCCCCTATCTCGGTCTCATGGCCTGCCGCAAATCGCTTGTCCGCCAGATGCCGGGCCGTATCGTGGGCCGCACGCAGGATCTGGACGGCAAGACCGGCTACGTGCTGACCCTGCAGGCCCGCGAACAGCACATCCGCCGCGCCAAGGCCACTTCCAACATCTGCTCCAATCAGGCCCTCTGCGCCCTGCGCGCCCTGATCCACATGTGCCTGCTCGGCCCCGACGGCCTCGCCCGCACGGCTGAAAACAATATGGCGCTGGCCCGTTATGCCGTGGAGCGCCTCACCGCCCTTCCCGGCGTGCGCCGCCTCAACGACGCCCCCTATGGCAATGAAGTGGCCCTGCGCCTGCCCTGCTCCGCGTCGCGCCTCGTCAATGATCTGGCCGAACACGGCTGCGTGCCCGGCTACCCCGTGGCGCGCGCCTATCCCGGCATGGACGACGTGCTGCTGCTGGCCTGCACCGAAAGCAACAACCGCCACCAAATCGGCTTCCTGGCCGAAAGCATGGGAGCACTGCTGTGAAAACCATTTTCGCCGAATCCGTAGAAGGCCGCCGGGCCGCCGGTTATGCCGTGCCCGTGGATGAAAACGCCCCCAGGGCCGCGGACATGCTGCCCGCCGGGCTGCTGCGCAAGAATCCGCCGCGCCTGCCCCAGTGCTCCGAACTGGACGTGGTACGTCACTTCACCGGCCTTTCCAAGCTCAACTACAGTGTGGACGCCAATTTCTACCCCCTTGGCTCCTGCACCATGAAGTATAACCCCAAATTCAGCGAGTACGTGTGCAGTCTGCCCGGTTTCGCGCGTCTGCATCCTCTGCTCGCGCAGCTGCCCCGCACTACGGCCTATACCCAGGGCGCGCTCCAGTGCCTCTACGAGGCCGAGCAGTGGCTCTGCGAAGTCACGGGCATGAAGGCCTATACCTTCCAGCCTATGGCGGGGGCCAACGGCGAATTTACCGGCGTGCAGCTCATCGCCGCCTATCATCGCTCCAAGGGACGGCATCGCACCAAGATGCTCATTCCCGACTCGGCCCACGGCACCAATCCCGCCTCCGCCGCTCTTGCCGGTTTTGAAACCGTCAATATCGAATCCCGCGACGGCATGGTGGACCCCGAAGCTCTGGCCAAAGCCATTGCCCAGTATCCCGACGAAGTGGCGGGCCTCATGATGACCTGCCCCAATACGCTGGGCCTCATGGAAACCAAGCTCCCGGCCATTGTCGAGGAACTGCGCAAGATCGACGCCCTGCTCTACTACGACGGGGCCAATATGAACGCCATTCTCGGCAAGATGCGCGTGGGCGACGCCGGTTTTGACGTGGTGCACCTCAACGTGCACAAGACCCTCAGCACCCCGCACGGCGGCGGCGGTCCCGGTTCCGGCCCCGTGGGCGTGGGCGAGCGTCTGCTGCCCTTCCTGCCCGTGCCCCGTGTGCGCCGTCGCGAGGACGGCACCTACTGGCTGGACGAAGATCTGCCCGAAACCATCGGCAAGATCGGCCCCTTCTACGGCAGTTTTGCCGTGGTCGCCCGCGCTCTGGCCTATATGATGCGTCTGGGCGGCGAAGGCCTTGCCCGCGTGGGCGAATACGCCACGCTCAACGCCAACTACCTCAAGAAGCGCCTCGAAGGCGTTCTTGAGATTCCCTACAGCCGCATCTGCGCCCATGAGTTTGTGGCTTCCGCTCCCGAAGGCATGCGCGCCCTCGACATTGCCAAGGCCCTTCTTGATCGCGGCTTCCATGCCCCGACCATCTACTTCCCGCTGATCGTCCATGAATGCCTCATGGCCGAACCCACGGAAACGGAAAGCAAGCAGACGCTCGACGCCTTTGCCGACGCCATCCGGGAAATCGTGGAACTGGGCAAGACCAATCCGCAGGCCCTGCTCGACGCCCCGGTGACGCTGCCCGTGCGCCGCATGGATGAAACCACGGCCGCCCGGCAGATGATCCTTACCGAAGACATGGGCTAGGCTCAGGACTCTTTACGTTTTGCCTTGAGGGGGAAGGAACCCCTTTTGCTTGCGGCAAAAAGGGGTTTCTGCCCCCTCAAACTCCCCCATCTTCCCCAAAACCCGCGCATAATATACTGACAGGAAAGATAGAGTTTTTTCATAACACATA
>DXFI01000095.1 GCA_019114565.1 Candidatus Desulfovibrio intestinigallinarum
GAAACACCTCTCGCGCTAGCAGAGGGGTTTCCCTTCCCCCCAATAAGCTGCGGATAGTCTTATAATACGCCCTGGGGCATCTTTTCCGGGCGCGGCGGGAAGCGCGGGGATCAGGGCTCGCGCATGGCTTCGTCGAGCGATTTGATCAGCGGATAGGTCAGGTATTCGATGATGCGCCGCTTTCCGGCGAGAATTTCCGCAGTAAGCTCCATGCCGGGGAGAATGAAAAGTCCTTCCTCCCGTTTGCGTTCCAGCGCGTTTGCGTCAATGGTTATGCGCGCCATGTACCGGAGGCGTTTGCCGCCGTCTTCGGCGGTTTCCGTGAAGGCGTCGCGGGAGATGTAGCGGACTGTGCCGTCAAGCGTGCCGTATTTTTGAAAGGGAAAGGCCGCCAGCTTGAGGCGCGCGTCGTGTCCGGCGGCCACCTTGCCTATGTATTCCGTGGGAATGCTGACTTCGGCTTCCAGCCCCTGATGCAGGGGAACCAGCGTCAGGAGCGGCTCCACTTCGCGCACGGCGGAGCCGATGGACACCGGCGCGATGGTGTGAACAACGCCGTCTTCGGGGGCGCAGAGGGAAACGTAGGCCTGAAGCTGCCGGATTTTTTCAAGTTCCTTCCGGCGCGCGGTCAGCTCCTGCTGTATCTGTACAAGTTCTTCGACAACGCGGGCCTGCCACTCCTCGACAAAGGCGTTTCTTTTGGCCTGCGCCGCCAGTCTTTCCTGAAGCAGAGAACGCATGTCCGCTTCCAGCTGCATGCGGGACAGCTGCAGTTCCTTTATTTCCTTGAGGGAAATGGCCCCTTTCGTTTTCCGGTAAAGATTCTCCATGTCGCGGTACAGGGCGAGCTGCTCGCTCTTGTCCCGGAAGGAAAGCGTTATTCTTTCGATATCCTCGTCATAGGACGCCAGATTTTCCCGATAGAGTTTTTTTCGTGCCAGAAAAAGAGTCTGCTGCCAGCGGGTCTCGACGCTGTCGGACGCGGGGGCGTAGTCCCGTCCTTCCAGTTCGGCGGCCAGACGATCGCGCTGGGCCGAGTATTTTTTGACTTCCTCGTCAAGCTTCTCCGCCTCCGCCGCCGTGAATACGGGATCAAAGGTCATGAGCACCTGTCCTTTTCTGACCTGATCGCCCACCCGCACCTTTACGGCCTTGAGAACGGTGCGTTCCAGCGGGCGCAGTTCTATGGGCGGCGACTGGGAAATGATTTTCCCCTGAGCGGTAATGATGACGTCCACCTTGCCCAGACAGGCCCAGGCAAGGGCCGCAAAAAAGAAGCAGACCAGCCCCAGCAGGACGGAATCCGCCCACCAGGGCAGGGGAGTATGCTGTATTTCCAGGGCGTCGGGCCGGAATTCGTTGACTTCGGCCTCGCGCCGCCGCGCGGCAAAGGGAAGGCGCATGGGCTAGCCTCCCGTCTGCTGCTGCCAGAATGTGCTGTACAGCCCCGGCTGCGCCAGCAGCGTTTCATGGCTGCCCTGCTGCACGATGCGGCCCCTGTCCAGCACGATGACGCGGTGGGCATGGCGCATGAGGGAAAGACGGTGCGCAATCATGAGCACGGTCCTGCCCTGTGCCATCTGGCGGAGATTGCGGGAAATGTCCCATTCGCTTTCGGGATCGAGCGCCGAGGTGGCTTCGTCCAGAATGAGAATCCGGGGCGAGGTGATCAGCGCCCGCGCAATGGCCAGACGCTGTTTCTGACCGCCGGAGAGATTGACCGCGTTTTCTTCCAGCACGGTGTCGTAACCGGTATGCAGGCTGCTGATGAATTCGTGCGCGCCCGCGAGCCGGGCGGCGGCGATGACATCTTCCGGCGTGGCGTCGGGCCGGGCAAGACGGATGTTGTCGCGGATGGTGCCGTGGAAGAAATAGTTTTCCTGAAGCACGACGCCGATATTGCTGCGCAGGTGGGCCTTGTCCAGCTCCTGGATATCCGTGCCGTCCATGCGCAGAAAGCCCTCCTGCGGCGCGTACATGGCCTGAACCAGTTTGGCTATGGTGCTTTTTCCGGAACCGGAGCGGCCGACAATGCCGAGGATTTCTCCGGGAGCGACGCGCAGGGACACGGCGTCGAGGGCGGGCTGGAGGTCGGGCCTGTAGCGGAAGGTGGCTTCGTGAAATTCAATGTCGCCTCTGATTTCGGGGCACAGCCTGCCGCCGTCGGATTCCGGCCTGCTGTTCATGACGACGCCGAGCATGCGCACCGACAGGGCAATCTGCTGGTATTCGTGAATCAGCGACACGAATCTGACCAGCGGGGAGCTGACGCGGGCGGAAATCATCTGAAAGGCCACCAGCGCCCCGATGCTGATTTGCATGTCGAAGACAAGATGCGCGCCGTACCAGACGACGGCGATGTTCATCAGCATTTCCAGAGCCTGACTGAGCGTTCTGGCGGTCACGGATATTTTGCCCACGTTGAAGCAGGACTGGACGGCAAAGGCGGTGGTGTCGTTCCATTCCTTTTCTCTGCGGGGTTCGAGAGCCAGCGACTTGATGGTGTGAATGCCGCGAATGGATTCCACAAGGCAGCTCTGCCGCTTGCCTTCCGTGGCATAAAGAATATCGAGACGTTTCTGAAAGGGCCTGATGAGCGCGACCACCACCAGCGCAATCAGCAGAGAAAAGCCGAAGACAACAGCCGTCAGCGCCGGGCTGTAAAGAAACAGAAAAGGCAGAAAGATCAGCAGGGAGCAGAGATCGAGCAGCGTGAAGAAGAGATTGCCGGAGAGAAATCCGCGTATTTTTTCCGTCTGCTGCATATGTTTCAGGATCAGCCCTGCGGGAACGCTTTCAAAAAAGCTCAGGGGCAGGCGCATGAGATGGCGGAATGTCCGCAGACTCAGCATGATGTCAATTTTGCTGGTGGCAAACAGCAGCAGATAGTTTTTCAGGAACTCCAGAGCGCAGTTGTAGAGAATGGCCCCCGTCATGCCCGCGGCAAGCACGTTGAGCGTCGCATACGTCCGGTGCGGGAGCACCTTGTCGATGACAAGCTGAAAAAAGAGGGGCGTCAGCAGGGAAATGACGGTGATGATGGCGACGGCCAGCGCAATCTGGGCAAAGACCCGCTTGTGTCGCAGAAATTCGGGCAGAAACCAGGACAGCCCGAAAGGCTGATCCGGGTCGTCGATGGCATGGCGGCGCTTGAGCAGCAGCGCGGTACCGGCAAAGGCGGCCTCAAAGGCCGCGCGATCCAGAAGGCGCAGGCTCGCCGGTGACGAGGCGTCCCCCGCAGCGGGAAAAAGCGCCTGAATGCCTGTTTCGCCGTCGTCCGTCTTCTGAATATTGCAGAGAATGGCGCAGCCGCCCGCGCGCGTTGCGGCCAGCACCGGAAAAACGTCGTGAAACGTCAGCGCCCGCTCCCACGAAAGAGGGCGGATACGGCCGCGCAGGCCGCAGGCCCGCGCAATTTCCAGAAGCTGCGGCAGGGAAACGGTATCGCCGTCAATGGCATGGGCATGGGCAAGCCGGGCCTCGTCCAGATCAAGACCGTGATGCCGCCCGACAACGCACAGGCATTGCAGCCCTTCCGGCAGGCGTCGCGCCGGGCGCGCGGCCTGCGGCGGGGCGCAGAGAACCGCGGGCCCGTCCCAGCGTTGCCGGAACTGGGCACAGGGAACCGTGACCGCGCCCCCGGCCTGCGGATCGAAGATTTCCAGCGTTTCCTGCGCGCCGCTGCCATACGCCGGAACGTACACCCATGAACGCCGATCAATCATGGCCAGCAGCGGCCCCTCGTACTGCTCCGGCAATTCCCGACGGCCCGCAATGAGCCGGGGCCGGAGGCCGCCGTCACGCAGCAGGAGGATCACCTGCTCAAGCGCTCCCTGCGTATCCGCCTCCTGAAGGCGGCGTCCGGCTGCCGCATCCGGCGCGAGGGCCAGATTTTTGCAGAGAGCTTCGAAGCAGGAAAGCAGCGTGGCCACGGAATCCATAGTGAAGTCGATATCCTTTTCAGCAAAACGTCACGTATTGAGGGGAAGGGAAACCCCTCATCTCTGCTGTCGATGCCCATTCCTTAACAGGCCCTGGAGCCTGTTAACACTAATTTTTCTATTTATTTTAAATAAATAGAAAATATAGCCTACGCATACCCTTTGAAAGATACTTGCCGCATGGCCTGTGTCCCCTCTGAAAAAGTGCGTTGGGGGAAGGATGGGGGGCTGGGGGGAAGGAAACGCCCCTTGCGCGCCAGCCGCGACCGGAGGCGGCCGCAGGCCGTGCCCGTTAGGCGACGCAGGAGCCTTACGGGCATCGACAGCAGAGATAAGGGGGTTTCCTTCCCCCCAGAAGAACGATTTAGTATTAACAGGCCCTAAGCCGTCAGCATGCCGGTCTGTCTGCTTCTGTCGTCCGTACCGGAGGAGGCGACGAGCTCGGCGCTTGCACGCATGGAGGCGGCCGAGGGCTGCATGGCTCCACTCAGCAGGGCGTCCATGCCTGTGCCGGTATCCGACAGGGATGCGACCGCCGTGGTCGCGGCTCCGGCCGGCCAGTCTTCCTTCGGCGTCAGGGCAATGAAGTCTTCCAGCTTTGCCACACGGTTGCCCGCGCTGTACTTCGTATAATAGGTCTGCGCGGCTTCATTCCAGGAAATGGAGATGATATTCAGCCTGTCCGGCGCCTGTGTGGCGGTGGAAAGATACTTGTCATCGTCGGAGTCGCTGACAATCAGACCCGTATAGTAGCCGGCTTCTCCCTGATTTTTTGTGATATCGCAGGTATAGCCCCAGACGGTGACGGCATGACCGCTGATTCGCGAGCTGGACGACACGCTGGAGTAGAATCCCAGATCCAGACCGACAGCCATATTGCGTTGCAGGGCCGCCGCCAGACTGTCCAGAGAGGATACGCTGTCCAGCGCCGTCATGGAAAGCCCCGTTGTGGCCGTCATGCCGATATAGTTGCCGGAACCGCTGGTCGCCGTAAGGCTGTTGCTGTAGGTCTTGTAGTTCTTTTCAAAGAACCAGCGGATGCCGTCCTCGATTCTGCCGGGGCTGTCGGGGAAACTCTTGTGGTAAAGCGCAAAGATGGAGTCTTCGGCCGCGGTTCCCGTGGCCGAGGGAATCCCCTGTTCGGCCCAGCCGCTCCAGACAAGCATGTTGGAGGCGGTTCCCGCCCAGCACAGCTCGTCGTCCCGGCTGTTGGAGGAGCTCTTTTCCGCGTCGTAATACAGGGCGTCCGTACTGGTCAGGCGGACTCCCGTTGTACTGGATGTGCTGAAGTCGGACAGAGACACATTGCCGTAGCCCATGAGATAGGCATATTCCGTACCGGCGTCATTGAGCGCAAACAGAGAGGATTCGTCATGACCGGCAACCGTGGCTGCGTCGGACGATGCGCCGAGATCATAGGACAGCGTATAGCGGGCGTCGCTGCCGTTTGCGCTTATGGGCGCTTCCACCCTGAGATAGTAGTCGCCGCCGGTCAGACCGCTCAGATTCAGCCGGGACGCATCGTCGAGCGTCAGCAGGACGCGCTCCTGACTGTCCAGCAGCGTCAGCGTCATGCCTTCCGTGCCGTTGACGGCGATATAATTGGACGCCGTACCGTCCGCAGTCAGCGAAAAGGCATAATAGCGCGCGGGGTCGGCTTCGGTCAGCTGCTGCGCCGTCATGCTGCCGGCGGAGGACAGCGCCGTCGCCGAAGCCGGGGAGGCCGTTTCGTCCGCTCTGTTCCAGGTCAGTGTATAGGCATTGTGGGCGTCGCTGACGCCGTGAACCTTCAGATAATAGGTGTCCGCCGCCAGCCCGTCCAGGCTGATGCGGCGCGTGCCGCTGCCGGCGACGGACGCGGCCACCGTCCGGCCGGAGGCGTCAACCAGCTCCATGTCGAGCTGGCCCCAGGCTGCCGTAAAGGCTATCTGGAGATAGTCGGCGGCGGTTCCTGCTTCGTTCAGGGTAACGCGGTAATAGTCCAGATCAGCCGCGTTGTGGATCGTCAGCGCGGCGTTGCTGCCGCCCGCACCCAGCAGGGTGGTTGCGGCGGACACGCTGTCGTTGCCTTCAAAGGCGTCGGCCGTCCACATGTCCGGCCGCTGCATCTCCGGCAGGGTTCGCAGTCCGGGATAGAAGTCCCACTTGATGTCGTAGGTGCCGGTTGTGGCAAGGGTCTCTCCGTAGACCTTGATATAATAGGTTCCGGGATTCAGCCCCTCGAAGCTGAGCTTCTGACTGTTGAATGACCAGGCCACGGAGGTGCGCAGCACATCGCCGGCGGCATTGACGATATCGGCCCGCAGGGAACCGGTGGCGTCAATGTTGTTCATGAGAAAATAAGTGCCCGAGGAGCCGCAGGCCGTCAGCGACACCTTGAAATAGTCCGCGTCCTGAAGCTGGATGTTGGTTCCTCCGGTGTAGTACCCGGCGGTATAGGGAAGCGTGGACGCTGTGGCGATGCTGTCGTTGCGCTTTGTTCTGTCGAAATAGTCGTCCGGCAGAGGGGCGCGCTGCGCCTGATTCCACGACAGCGTGTAGGTGCTCTGGGCGTGCTCTTCGCTGTACACTCTGGCGTAATAGGCTCCCGGAGCCAGCCCCTCCAGACTGATCCGCCTGCCGCCGCTGACATCACTGGCAGAACGAACCTTGCGTCCCTGCGCATCGTACAGTTCCAGCGTCAGGCTTCCCTGCGCGTCGTCAAAGGCAATCTGGACAAAATTGTCGGCCGTGCCGGTATAGGCAATGACCAGCTGATAATAATCCTCGTCCGTGGCGCTGTGGATGCTGAGTTCCGTCCCCGGTCCTTGTTCTCTCGTGATCCGGGTCGCCGTTGCAAGACTTTCGTTACGGTTTTGGATGTCAAGGACATCCATGGGAATACCGTAATTTTTCAGATCCCACTGGAGTCCGTAGGAATTGACGGCCTGACCGACGCCGTTGATACGCACGTAGTAGTCGCCCGCGGCAAGCCCGTCGAGGTTGAGCAGCCTGCCGCTCTCTATGGCGGACGAGGAGAGGACAAGGCTGTTGTCCTCGGCGTACAGACCCAGCTCCAGCTCGCCGAGGGAACCGTCAAAGTCGATGCTGAGGAAGTTCTGCGCGGTGCCGTCGTTGACGAGAGTTATCTTGTAGTAGTCCACGTCCGAACCGTCGTGGATACTGAAAATTCGTTCGAAGTTGCCGGTTTCCTTGGTAATACCCGAGGCGTCGGCAATGCTTTCGTTGCGATGCATCTGGTCGTGGACGTCCATGGCCGGTAATGAAGCAGATGCAGTCATTGTTGAAACTCCTGCACAGGATATTCTGAAAGGTGAAAAATAGAAGAATGATTGTTGTAAATTGCTCTGCCGCCATAGAGAGAGTTGCCGACAGAAACATGGAATTACTGGAAATGTAAGGAGAATTGCTGTTGCAAACTCTTTTTTTGAAGCGTTCCTGAATGCTCAATGTCCGTGCGTCGAAAAGCGTCCGGCTTTGATGACGGGCTGTTACGCCAATCTTTCGACGAATTACCGGGCTTGCGGAAGAAAGCGCTTCCAGAGAATATCTTAATTCGTCTTTTCCCAGCTGTTCATATTGGGCTGCTGCGTCTTTACGAGACCATTCTCGACAAGCTTGTCAATGATTTGCTGCATGGCCGCGTGCATATTGAGAAAGGATTGAATGGGCATGACGACGCGTTCCTGCACCTCGGGAACGGGTTTTTCCCCGTCCTTCGGTGGTTGCAGGGTGAAAAAGTCCATCCGGACCGTCGAGTTCAGCAGATGAATGGTTTCCACACCGTCGAAGAAATTTTCTTTTATCTTATTCATGATATTTTCTCCGCAAAATTAAATATTTCAATATATTGCTGTAGATGTGCAAATATATTTTATGAATGGAACAAGTATATAAAGAGGATGGAGAAAATGCAACGCGGCGCGCTTGCGGACGCTCTTGTCCGCATGCGGCGTTGCGCGGGCAGCGGAGAGGGGCGCGGCGTCGGCGGGATACCGGAGGCGGACGCTCCGGAGCGTTTTCAGTTTGAAATGCTTTGCATTTCAGCCCGGATGGCCTGTCGTGTTGCGGAAAGCGTGTTTTTTTCGCTCACTTCGGGTCGGACGGCACTGTGCCGCCCGGCCCGGAAAAGGCGCATTGCCGCCCCCTGCTCCGGAGACTTTCGCTGCCGGACGGCTTTCTGAAGCGCGGCAGGGCGTCAGGGGCGGGCCATGCGGGCGAAGTCGAGGAAGAGCTTTGCGCCGTAAAGCATGATGACGCAGCCGCACAGGATGTTGATGCGGCCCAGAATGGTCATGCTGATGCGCCTGCGGAGACACGAGATGAGCAGGGACAGAGAGGTGAACCAGAGGCAGGAAGCGGTCATGACGCCCAGCAGAAAGACGGTTCCCTGCTGCGGGGGCAGGCTGGCGCGGAAGGCTCCCAGCATCAGGCTGCCGTCGATGATGGCCTGAGGATTGAACCATGTCACCACGCAGGCCGTGGCGACGACGCCGGTAGTGGTGGGCATGGAAGCGGCCAGCGACTGCGGATGCAGACCGTCGCGGATCAGGTTGATGCCGATGGCGATGACCAGCAGGCTGCCGAAGAGCAGGATGCCCAGTTGCAGCCAGAGATGCTGGCGCATGAGCAGGCCTGTGCCGAAGAAGCAGGCCAGAGCCAGCGTCACATCAAAAAAGATCACCACGAGCGCCGTCAGCAGAGCGCGGGAACGCGGCTGCGTCAGTGCCGTATTGATGACGTAGAGATTCTGTACGCCTATGGGGGCCACATAGGCCAGTCCCATAAGCAGGCCCTGAAGAAAATGCATGGCGACGTCTCGAGCGGTAGGCCGGGGAGGTTTCCGCAGTATGCGGGGCTTTTCCGGCAGGCATGGGGAAGGGCGACCGGCGTCGGACAACTGCGGGGAATGGCGTCCCTGTATTCCGAGAGGCTGCATAAACAGAGGGGGCCGTCGTGTGCGGCCCCCCCTTCCTGTCGCCTTGTGGCGATTTAGCACTCAACGATGCTGACGGCAAGGCCGCCTTCGCTGGTTTCCTTGTATTTGGAATTCATTTCGCGGCCGGTTTCGCCCATGGCGCGAATCACGGCGTCAAGCGTGACCATGTGATGCTGGCGCTCTTCGCAGGTGGCGACGAGCGAGGCATTGTAGGCCTTGACCGCCCCCACGGCGTTGCGTTCGATGCAGGGAATCTGCACATAGCCGCCCACGGGGTCGCAGGTGAGGCCGAGATGATGCTCCAGCGCGATTTCCGCGGCATTTTCCACGACTTCCACGGCATTGCCGCGCGCGTGGGTCAGCATGGCCGCGCCCATGCTGGCGGCAACGCCCACTTCGCCCTGGCAGCCCACCTCGGCCCCGGCGATGCCCGCGTTGTGCTTGGCAAGATAGCCCACGGCGGCGGAGGCCAGCAGACCTTCGCGCAGGGCGCGGCCGCCGATGTTCATGTCGTTGCGCATGGCATAGAGCAGGGCGGGCATGACGCCCGCCGCGCCGCAGGTGGGCGCGGTGACGATGACGCCGCCCGAGGCGTTTTCTTCGGACACGGCAAAGGCGTAGGCGTTGAGCTTGGCCAGGAAGCGATCCACGGTGAAGGGAAGCTGTTTCGCTCTGTCGAGCAGGCCCCCGGCCTTGCGCCAGACGCCCAGAGTGCCCGGCAGTTTGCCGGTGGCCGCAAGACCGCGGCGCACGCTGTCGTACATGGCGTCCATGATGTCTTCGAGCTGCTCGAAAATGGTCGGGCGGCTCATGCCGGTAATGGCGGTTTCGTTTTCCAGAATGAGCTCATGCAGGGTGAGGCCCGTTCTGGCCAGCTGGGCGCGCAGTTCGCGCATGGTGCCGTAGGGGTAGACGGGCTTGCCCCGTTCCGGGGGCGTCCAGCCCTTCCACTGAATGAAGCCGCCGCCCACGGAATAATATTCCATTTCAAACAGGGCCTTGTCGTGCGCGTCGCGCAGGGAGGCCCGCAGCGTGTTGCTGTAGGGCGCGTCATGCAGCACGGGCCCGAAGACCACGTCGGCGAGGCCCACGCGCAGGCGTCTGCCGCCGATGCTGACTTCGTGGCGCGCCTCGGGATTGCGGGAGAGCGAGGGCAGCACTTCGGGGGAGCAGGTTTCGGGTCTGGACCCCAGCAGACCGGCCAGCACGGCGGTGTTGGTGCCGTGGCCGACGCCGGTGGCGCTGAGGGAGCCGAGCAGCTCCATACGCAGGGAGGCGGCCTGCGCCAGCGTGTCTTCCGGCAGGGCGCGGCAGCGTTCAAGAAAGTCGTAGCCGGCCTTCATGGGGCCGATGGTATGGGAGCTGGAGGGGCCGGGGCCGACTTTGAAAAAGTCGAACAGGGACGTTTCAATGGGCGGCCGGGAAGCCTCTATGGGCTGCAGGTGGGGTTGAGACATGGCGGGCTCCGCAAAAGCCGCGCTCCGGGCGCGGGGACTCTGAGAAAACGGGAGTCGGAACGGGGAGGCTGGCCCCCGTTCCGACAGGACTTCGGATCATTTTCAGTTTGAAACGCTGTGCACTTCAAACCATACAGCCTGCCGTTTCGCGGAAAAAGCGTTTTCCGCTCGTTTCAGGCCGGGCGGCGTTGTTTTGCCGCCTCGTGTTCCGCCTTTTTCAAAGGCAAAACGCTTTAGAACAGGATCGTACCGATGAGGGACGCGATGGTGATCAGGCCCATGACGGTCACGAAGACATTGGAAGCGCGGCCCTGGAACTTGCGCATGGCCGGGACGCGGCGGATGGCATACATGGGCATGATGAAGAGGATCATGGCGATGATGGGACCGCCGAGGGTTTCGATCATGCCGAGGATGCTCGGGTTGATGGTGGCGACAATCCAGATGGAGACAAAGAAGAAGATGGTCAGACCGCGGTTGAGGCGGGCGGGATTGTAGCTCTTGCCGCTGTCGCGCAGGCACTTGTGCAGGATGCCGTGCAGACCTTCACGCGCGCCGAGATAATGGCCGAAGAAGGAGGTGGCAATGGCGAGGAAGGCAATCAGCGGGCCGAAGTAAGAAATGACGGGATTATCAAAGCGGTTGGCCAGATAGGACAACACGGGAATGTTCTGCTGCTTTGCGGCCACGAGGTCCTGTGGGGTCAGGCTGAAAACACAGCTGAACACGAAGAACATGACGAAAAGCACCAGAATGCCCGCCGTATTGCGCAGGGTGGCCTGCGACTTGACGCCGGCGTTGTCGCCGTACTGATGCTGCTGCGCCATGGCAAAGGAGGAAATGGCGGGCGAATGGTTGAATGCAAAGACCAGCACGGGCAGGGTCAGCCAGATGGTGGACGCGAAGTCGGCGGGGCCGGGCACTTCAGCGAACATGCTCGTGTTCCATTTGGGAATCAGATAGAGGGACAGGCAGAAAAGAATGGCGCAGAGCGGATAAACCAGCTTTTCATTGAACTTGAGCACAAAGGACTCACCCACCACAATGACGAGAATCATCGCGCCTACCAGCACGCCGGACAGGATCAAGCGGCTGAAGGTCCAGGGTTCCAGTGCAGGAGCCAGCGAGGCCATGCCGAGCTGATTGACGAGGAAGGAACCCACGGTATTGGTGATGCCCACGCCGTAGATCAGCAGAATGGGATAAATGGCAAAAAAGTAAAGAACGGTAATGAGCTTGCCCGCGCCGACGCCGAAATGCTCTTCCACCACTTCGGTGATGTCGCTGCCGGGTTTGGCGGAGGACAGGACGAAACGGGTCAGGCCGAGGTGGGCCAGATAAATCATGGGGCCGGTGATCAGGGTAATGAGCACCAGCGGCCAGACGCCGGACATGCCCGCCTTGATGGGAAGAAAAAGGATGCCCGCCCCCACGGCCGTGCCGAAGAGATTGAGCATCCACATTGTATCAAAGGCGTTCCAGCGAGAGGGGGTACCGGAATTGGATTGAGCCATGAAACCTCCAGACAAAAACAGAAATATAAAGGGAGTCTGCAGGCCGCAGGGGGGACATGCTTCCGGAAGATTGCACGGGAAAAAAGGAGGAAGATGTCGGAACGGCCTGCGAAGGCGCAAGGGAAGTACCCTTTTCTTTCGTCTGCGTCAATAAGCAGGCGCGTTCCCGCAGAATTTTGTGCCGTTTGCGGCTCCTGTCATTTTCTTTTCTGTTTCCCGGGGACGGCTGTCGCCGGAAACGGCGACGGCAGCTCCGTGCCGTTTATTCTCCTGACCAGGGCCTGTTAACACTATTGGTAAGTTGTCTGGGGGG
>DXFI01000010.1 GCA_019114565.1 Candidatus Desulfovibrio intestinigallinarum
CCTTCTGCGTGTTGCCGGGGGACGATGGCTTTAGAGCGTTTCAACTTTGAAAAAGGAGAAACGCGAGGCGGCGGCACAGCGCCGCCCGGCCAAAAGTGAGCGGAAAAACCGCGTTTTTTCCGCGAAACGACAGGCCGTATGGTTTGAAACGCAAAGCGTTTCAAACTGAAAATGTCTAGGAAAGCTGGTGTGCCGCCGTGGTGTTCGTCTGCCGGATAAAGCGCGTTTGGGGGTGGATGGGGGGCCAGGGGGTTCCTTCCCCCCTGCTATAGACCCTACTTGCCGCTTTCGTTCCAGCGGCGGCGGGCTTCGTCGGCCCAGATATTGCCCTGCTTACGGGCATCGTTCCAGAGCTCCGAGGAGGATTCGCGGGCGGAGTCCCACATTTCCCCGGCCTGGGAGCCCAGCTCGCTGCCTGCATTTTTGGCGTCGCCCCAGAGGCCGCGCAGACGTTCATTAAAGGAACGCTGATCCTCGGAGGGCGTTGCGGCGGGAGCCTCGTCTTCCGCGGCGAGCGGCAGAGAGGGGGACACCAGAGAGAAGAAGGCGGCGCAGAAGAAGAGAAGCAGAATTTTCAGCGTGGAGTGCGTGTTGTGCAGCATGATATTCTCCTTGGCTGGAATGAGGGCGGATGCGTGCCCGAAACCGTCTGTGCTGTGAAGCTGCCCGGAATGGCGCGGGGGCATGCTTCAGAATCAGGAGGCCTGCTCGTCGTCGGACTTCTTTTTTTCTTCATCGCGCAGGGCCCGGCGGAGGACCTTGCCGATGATGGTTTTGGGCAGATCTGTCCTGAATTCAAAGAATTTTGGAATTTTGTAGTTGGCGAGCCGCGCCCGGCAGTGCGCCGCAAGATCGGCCTTGCTGAGGATGGCTCCCGCCTTGGGAACGATAAAGGCTTTCAGGGCCTCGCCGCGTGTAGGATGCTTGACCCCGACAGCCACGGCTTCGGCTACGTGCGGATGCTCGTAGAGGACTTCCTCGACTTCGCGCGGGTAGACATTGTAGCCACCGACGATGACGAGATCCTTCTTGCGATCCACGAGGAAATAGTAACCGTCTTCGTCACGATAGGCTATGTCGCCGGTATGCAGCCAGCCGTCGCGCAGGGTGACGGCGGTTTCATCCGGGCGATTCCAGTAGCCGGCCATGAGCTGCGGCCCTTTGGCAACAAGCTCTCCCCATTCGTTGTCGCCCAGTTCGCGGCTCGGATCGTCAGTAGCGACGATGCGGACCTGAGTCAGGGGCAGGGGAACGCCGATGGAGCCGATTTTCTGCGTGCCGAAAATGGGATTGGCGCAGAGCACGGGCGATGCTTCCGTCAGCCCGTAGCCTTCGGTAATGGCGGCATGAGTCAGGTCCTGCCAGCGGCGCAGCATTTCGGCCGGGAAGGGGGCGGAACCGGAGATGCAGTAGCGGATACAGGTCAGATCATACTGTGCGATGGTCTTTTGCTGCATCAGGGAGATGTAGACGGAGGGCGCGCCGACGAAGAAGGTCGGACGAAACTGTTTGATGGTGCGCAGCAGATCGCCGGGAGTATAGCGCGGCACGGGGATGGTGGCCGCCCGCATGGCGGCAGGCAGCACAATATTACCCATCAGGCCGAAAACATGGAAGAACGGCATGATGGACAGGAAGGTGTGCGCGTCGTTGTCCCCGATGCCGAGAATGGACAGCAGCTGTGTCAGCTGCGCCGTCAGCCCGGCATGGGTCAGCATGGCTCCCTTGGGGTCGCCTGTTGTGCCGCCCGTATATTGCAGCAGGGCAATTTCCGCATGCGGATTGCCTGCCGCGGGACGATAGCGCTCCTTACAGGCGCAGAAATCCCGCCAGCGTATAATATGGTCGCTCCAGGGGATGGCGGGCTTGTCGGCAGTGCGCCACTGCTTGAGTGCGTAAAGCCAGCTGAGCGGAGGACGCAGGGCGTCGCCGACATCGGTGACGATGACGCGATCCAGCCCGAGCGTGTTCATGAGCGGCTCAATATGCTGCCAGAGGAGATCCAGCGTAATCAGAACGCGGACGCCCGCATCTTTGAAATGGCGTTTCAGCTCTTTTTCCCGATACAGGGGATTGGTCATGACCGCCGTGGCGCCCGCCTTCATGACGCCCCAGAAGGCGACGATGGTCTGCGGCAGATTGGGCAGCATGATTGCCACGCGATCCCCGGGATGAACGCCGCTGCGGTGCAGGGCCGCGGCGAAGCGTTCGGCGTGTTCGCGTAATTCGGCATAGGTCATGCGCATGTTCTGGAAGCGCAGGGCCATGCGGTCGGGAGCCGCATCCGCGGCTTCGTCAAGAACAAGGGAGAGATGGCGCGGCCTCAGGGTCAAATCCGGGGTGGGGCGTCCCGCGAAATGGGGCTGCCATGCTTCGGTGCTGCTCATGATTGTATCGTAGGGCGGTTCAGGCCAGGGCCGTGAGGTCGTAGGCCGTATTGTCTTCTATGTCGCAATCCACAAGCGCGCCGGGCGTGACGCCCGGGCCGCTCACATAGGTGATGCCGTCCACTTCGGGCATCTGGAACCAGACGCGGCCCGCATGCAGGCCGGGCCATTCGTCGTGGGGGCGCTCCACCAGAACCGGCAGACGACTGCCTACAGCGGCCGCAAGGTGTTCTTCGCTGATGTCGCGCTGCAGCTCCATCAGCGTTGCCCGGCGGCGTTCCTTGACATCGTCGGGAACCTGATCGGGCATGGCCGCCGCAGGCGTGCCGTCTTCGGCCTGATAGGCAAAAACGCCTACATGATGGAAGCGCGTTTCTTCCACAAAGCGGCAGAGGGCCTCAAAATGCTCCTCGGTTTCGCCGGGATAGCCCACGATGAAGGTTGTGCGCAGCACGGCATCAGGCAGGGCGTCCCGGACCTTGTCAATGACACGGCGGGGATCGCCGGCAAAGGGGCGACCCATGCGGGAAAGGACGTCGGGATGCGCGTGCTGGAGAGGGATATCAAAGTAATGCAGCAGGTTCGGCCCGGCCGTCTGAATGAATTGCAGCAGGTCTGAGGTCACGCCGCTGGGATACAGATAGAGGAGTCGCAGCCAGGCCAGACCATCCAGCGGCAGCAGCGCGGCCAGCAAATCCTGCAGACGCGCCCGGGGCGTGAGATCCGTGCCCCAGGAGGTGAGGTCCTGCGCCACCAGATTGATTTCCCGGACGCCCTGCGCCAGCAGGAGGCGGGCTTCTTCGCGCAGGGCCGCCAGCGGCGCGGACGCCAGCGGGCCGCGAATGGACGGTATGGTGCAGAAGGCGCAGGCATGGCGGCAGCCTTCGCCCACCTTCAGCCAGGCATGCGCCGGGCCGGTGGACAGCAGACGGCCCGGCCAGGAGCCGTCCGTAACGGAGGGCGCGTCCTGCAGAGCCAGCGCCCGGGCCAGCATGGCGGGCCAGCGCGGCAGCTCCGCCGTAGGCAGCCAGAGGTCCACTTCCGGCAGTTCCCGCGCCAGCTCCTCGACGCCATAGCGCCCGACCATGCAGCCCGCGACCGCCAGCAGCGGTTTCCGCTTGCAGGCGGAGATACGTTCGGCGGCGTCCAGAATGGCCCGTATGCTTTCGCTGACGGCAGGGGCGATGAAGCCGCAGGTATTGATCAGCACCAAGCGGGCGCGGCCCATATGTTCCACGCTTTTGACGGGGATACCCAGCGAACCGAGCACATGTTCCGTGTCGACCCTGTTTTTGGGACAGCCGAGACTCTGGGTCCATACGGGCAGCGGCGCGGCAGGGCGGGAAAGAGGGGTTTGCATCAGACGGCCTCTCTGGAAAAGGATTGGACCGGGCTTATTCGTCGCCTACTTTCAGGGCGGCGAGGAAGGCTTCCTGCGGCAGTTCCACATTGCCCATGCGCTTCATGCGCTTTTTCCCTTCCTTCTGCTTTTCGAGCAGCTTGCGCTTACGGGTGATGTCGCCGCCGTAGCACTTGGCCGTCACGTCCTTGCGGAAGGCCGAAACGGTTTCGCGGGCAATGATTTTCTGACCGATGGCCGCCTGAATGGCCACCTGGAACAACTGGCGCGGGATGGTGCGCTTGAGCTTGAGCGCCAGAGAGCGCCCGTACTGATAGGCGCGTTCCCGGTGCACGATGACGGCCAGAGCGTCCACGGGATCGCCGTTCAGCAGAATGTCGAGGCGCACGAGATCCGACTCCCGGTAGTCCACGGGCTGATAGTCCATGCTGGCATAGCCGCGGGTGCAGGACTTGAGCTTGTCGAAAAAGTCGTAAACGATTTCCGCAAAGGGCAGTTCATAGGTCACCACCACGCGATTGGTGGCCAGATAGTGCAGATTCTTCTGCGTTCCCCGCTTTTCTTCGCACAGCTTCATGACGTTGCCCACGTATTCGTTGGGCACATGAATGTCCATGCTGACATAGGGCTCGTACAGGGCGCGGATTTTGGTGGCGTCGGGCAGATGGGCCGGATTGTCGATTTCCAGCGTCTTGCCGTCGGAAGTTTCCACCTTGTAGACCACGGAGGGGGCTGTGGCGATGAGCGCCACCTCGAATTCCCGTTCGAGCCGCTCCTGAATGATTTCCATATGCAGCAGACCAAGGAAGCCGCAGCGGAAACCGAAGCCCAGAGCCTGCGACGTTTCCGGCTCGTAGCTGAACGCAGCGTCGTTGAGCTGCAATTTTTCCAGCGCCGCCTTGAGATTTTCGTAATCGTCGGATTCGGAAGGATAGAGCCCGCAGAAGACCATGGGCTGCACTTCCTTGAAGCCGGGCACGGGCGCGTCGGCCGGGCGGTCGGCATGGGTGATGGTATCGCCCACGCGGGCGTCGCCCAGCGACTTGATGCTGCCGCACAAAAAGCCCACTTCGCCCGCATGCAGTTCCTTGACGTCCGTGGCTTCCGGGGAGAAGACGCCGAGGCGCAGGACTTCGTATTCCTTGCCGGTGCTCATGAGGCGGACCTGTTCGCCGAGCCTGACCGTACCGTCCATGACCCTGAACAGCACCACGACGCCCTGATAGCTGTCGTACCAGGAGTCAAAAATCAGCGCCTTGAGCGGCGCGGCGGGATCGCCCTGCGGCGCGGGGAGCTGATGCACAATGGCTTCCAGCACGGCGTCCACACCCATGCCTGTCTTGGCGGAGACGGGCAGGGCCGCGGAGCAGTCAAGGCCGATGGCTTCCTCGATTTCCGCCTTGACGCGATCCACATCCGCGCTGGGCAGATCTATCTTGTTGAGGACGGGCACAATTTCATGATTGTGATCCAGCGCAAGATAGACGTTGGCCAGCGTCTGGGCCTCCACGCCCTGCGTGGCGTCCACGACCAGCAAGGCGCCTTCGCAGGCGGCCAGCGAGCGGGAAACCTCGTAGTTGAAGTCCACATGTCCGGGGGTGTCAATCAGGTTGAGTTCGTATTCCTGCCCGTCGGCAGCCACATAGGGGATGCGGACGGTCTGCGCCTTGATGGTGATGCCCCGTTCCCGTTCCAGATCCATCTTGTCCAGATACTGCTGGCGCGCTTCACGCTGGCTGACCACCTTGGTCAATTCGAGAATACGGTCGGCAAGCGTGGACTTGCCGTGATCGATGTGGGCAATGATGCAGAAATTGCGAATGTGTTGCAGATTGGGCATGCGTTGGCCTCGATGTGGAATAATCGCCCTTGCGGCGGAACAGTCAACGATACGCCAAAGCATGGCAAAAGTCCATGTATGACGGGGCCCCGGCGGGCGCGGCAGCCGCGCTGCCCAAAACCCGCGTACTGTTGTGCGGCATGTCATTGATGGGGGAGTTGCCGGGGAATCAACATCTGATAATGAGTGCTGAGCCTGGAGCGTTTAGCCTTGAAAAAGGTAAAACGCGAGGCGGCGGCACAGCGTTTCAAACTGAAGACGCTCCGGGACATAGTAACACTAGTTTCTATTTATTTAAAATAGATAGAAATATAGGCTGCACAGAATCTTTGAAAGGTACTTGCCGCATGGCCTGTGTTCCTTTGAAAAAGCGCGTTGGGGGAAGGATGG
>DXFI01000096.1 GCA_019114565.1 Candidatus Desulfovibrio intestinigallinarum
GCTAGGGGCTGTTTCTAAAAAGTTTATTGCAGCCAAATCAAACAGGCCGCTAACATGACGTTTGCCCGAAATGTCGCGGCCAATTTATCATAGCGGGTTGCAATGCGTCGAAATGACTTGAGCTTTGCAAAAAAGCATTCGACCAGATGACGCTCCTTGTACACATGGGCATCATACTTCCGCTGAAGACGTCTGCATTTTCGGGAGGGGATAACCACTTCCATCTTTTGTTGTCGTGCCTGTTCCAGCACTGCATCACTATCATAGGCACGATCTGCAAGGAGCTTGTCCGCGGACAAATCCGCAAGCAATTCTCCGGCGGGTACCGTATCGTTTACGTTGCCCGCCGTGAGAAATATACGCAGGGGATTTCCAAGAGCGTCAACAACTGCATGAATTTTGCTTGTCAGTCCGCCTTTTGTACGTCCGATTTCCTGTCGGAAGTGCCCCCTTTTGCGCCGGTGGCGTGCTGATGCACTCTGACAAAGGTTGCATCAATAATAAGGGCATCCCGATCCGCTTTTATGGACAGCATGCGCAAGATATCATCCCAGACTTCGAGTCGTGTCCATTCGAGAAAACGTTTATGGACAGTATTCCATGGTCCAAATTCTGCAGGTAAATCTCTCCAGGGAGCCCCGGTTTTCAGAATCCACAAAATACCATTGAACATGAGGCGATCATCTTTGCGCTTTCGTCCTCTGGTTTCAGTCTTTTTCTTTTCCAGCATAGGACCGATGACCGCCCACTTTTCATCTGAAATGTCATGTCTGCTCATAACAAACAGGAAAGCAGGAGTCATTCAAGATGTCCAGCTTTTTTAGAAACAGCCCCTAGCAGAGGGGTTTCCCTTCCCCCCGACATTCTACGAATGAGACTCACCCTAGCCGTCAACGGAACCTTTCAGCGCCAGCGGCAGACCGCAGGCGACAAAAACGACGCTGTCGCAGGCACGGGCAAGACGCTGGTTGGCCAGCCCCAGCGCATCGCGATAGGCGCGGGAAACCGGATGCATGGGCACAAGCCCGAGACCGCACTCGGGGCTGACTACGGCAACAGGCAGCGGAGCTTCCTCCAGCCATCGGGAAAGGCTTTCCACCCGCTCCTGCACGGCATCCGGCGCAAGTCCGTCCGCCATGAGATTGGAAATCCACAAACCGACGCAGTCCAGCAGCAGCACGCCGGGCGGCATGGAGGCCGCGCAGGCCTCCCGGAGCGCTTCAGGCAGGCGCAAAGGTTCTTCCAGACAGGCCCAGCCCGCGCCGCGCTGCTCCCTGTGCAGACGGATACGCTCCGCCATTTCCGCATCCTCGACGCGGCAGGTCGCCACATAAAGCCGGGAAGGAGCCTGACGTTCGGCCCATTGCTGGGCAAAGGCGCTCTTGCCGCTCCGAGTACCGCCTACAATAAGCAGCCTCATGGGCGCGCCTCCCTGGAAGGCGCTGCGGAGGGCGGCGTCAGGCTCCCCCCGGACGGCATGACAGGCGGCCGCGACAACAGACGTTCCTGCGGCGGCGCGGCCACAGGCGGAGGCGTCGATACGCCGGGGGCGGGCTGTCCCGCGCCGCCCGGCGTCTGAAGCGCAGGCGCGGCAGGTGACGGCGTGCCCACGGGGGCGGCGCTTTTCTGCGGTGTCTCCTGAAGCGTGCGCGAGGCGGCCTGTGCCGCGGCGGCTTCCGCCGCTTCCCGCTGTTCCCGGGCAAGGCGCTGCTCCAGCGGCTCGGGAAGCCCCTGCGTCCCGGCCTGCGCAAAACGCCGGCCGAGATCGCGCAGCAGCTGCGCCGCCACGCCCACGGTCTCCCCGGCCCCGGCATCCGCACGCAAACGACGATCCACCCATTCGGCAAGATAAATCAGCGTCGCATCATCAAGGCCCTGACCGCCGGCACGCCGTACCGCCGCCGCAATGGCGCGCCGGGCTTCGTCGCGGCCCTGCAGAGCCGCTCTGTAGGCCGCCGCCTCCTTGTCCACAACGATGCGGGCGCGGGCCACGGCTACGGCATCGCCGCCCCGGGCCTGCAAATCATCCACGCGCAGCATTTCTCCCTGCATGCGTTCCATAGCCGTCTGCGCTTCCTGCGCCCGCGCATCCACCGCGGTCAGCAGCGCGCGCATATCCGGCGTTTTGCGCACGCCGTCCAGCGCGCCCGCCAGCAGGACGAGACGTCCGCCCACGGACAGACACAAGCGGCGCGTCTGCGCTTCGGAAAGCCCCTGCCCGCGAGCGGGATGCATGGCCTCCTTAATGACGGCATCCATGAAACGATCCGCATAGATGTCATAGAGGGCCCGCAACATGGCCGGATGAAAGGCGTAACGCAGCAGGGTCGCCCGACGGGCCTGCGCATCCGCGCCGCCTGCCGCCAGACCTGTCAGACGGGAACCGTAATGCTGATTCAGCTGCTGCACGGAAAGCGGCAGCGGGCCGTCTCCGCCCTTCGCCCCATGCTGCGACACAAAAAACCGGGCCAGATCCGTAACAAAAACCGGTGTCACACGGTCATCGGAACGCAGCTGCGACGGAACGGGCGGCGTCTCCGGCGCCGGGGGAGGCGGCGTCACCGGCGCGCTGATGACCTGCCCGGCCAGAGAACCATCCTCCGACGGCGGAATAAACGGCAGTTCCGGCTGGCCGGGAACAGAAGACGCGGCGGAAACCATCGGCAGCGGAGATTCCGCGGGAAGCAGGCCCGCAACCATGCCTTCCAGCGGCGTGCCCTGCGTGCTGCGCCGCAGAAACGCGCCGATATCCTGCCGCAGGCTGTCCCGCTGGGCGTTGTCCCGTGTTACCCAGTAGCCTGCTGCAGCCACGGCCAGCATCGCCAGAAGAGCCGCCGCAACAAGCCCCTTGCCGGCGCCGGCCCGACGGGGACGAGGAAGGGGTTTTGCCGACGGCTGCGACCGGGGCGCGACAACGCGGCGCGGGGCTTCACGATTCGCGGCAGGACGCGGACGCGGCGGCAGGGCGGAGGAAGAGGGGGCGGGATTTTTCCTGACCAGCTTCATGCGTTCTCCTCAGAAAAGAAACCATACGAAAAAAGGGATTTTACCCATTACGGTAAAATCCCTTGAAAAATGGTGCGCCCGAAGAGATTCGAACTCCTGGCCTACAGGTTCGTAGCCTGTTGCTCTATCCAGCTGAGCTACGAGCGCGTGAGAAGGAACATAGGCAAAAGCGCTCTGCTTGTAAAGCACTTTTTTTCATTTTTTTTAAATCAGGCAATGCGCACGGCATCCTCGCCGTCACGCTCCCGCAGCAGCACGTCCACATGCTGGCGGCGTTCGGTCTGTACGGCGATGCCCGCGTAGTCGGCCTGAATGGGCAAATCCCGATGGCCCGTGCGGTCCACCAGCACGGCAAGGCGCACGGCGCGGGGGCGGCCATAATCGTTCAGCGCCTCCAGAGCCGCCCGTATGGTACGGCCGCTGAACAGAACATCGTCCACCAGAATGACCAGCGCCCCCTCCAGCGATCCCGGAATGGAAGAAGTGCCGATAACGGGCTTGCCCTGAATGGTGGTCCAGTCGTCCCGATAGAAGTTGATATCCAGCGAACCGAAACGGGGCGTTGCCGCCATGCGGCCTTCCAGCAGCGACATCAGGCGGCGGGCGATATCGACGCCGCGCCGCTGAATACCCACGAGCACCACATCGGCATCCCGTCCGTGGGCGGCGGCAATGGCGTCGGCCAGACGGGTTACAAGGCTTTCCACGGAACAGGTCGCATCAGCATGCGTCATAAAAATCCTCCCACAAGAGGTAGTGGCAGCAGGCCATTTCCTGCAACGCCACCTTATCCGCTTTTCCCGCGGGAGAAAAGCCCCGCCCTCATTGACAAGCGGGCAGAGGAACCTTACATGAGGGAAAACTATGGTACCTGCGGCGGTTGCGCATCGCGGCAACCGCCCGTTCCGCTGACCATACTTCGCCGGAACGATCCTCAGAGATCGTTTCCCCGCGAAAACGACACACTTCCGCATAGTGCGGAAAAACACACAAGGAATTGAGGTTCCCCATGCTGAATCTTTCCCCCAGCGCCCGCAAGGAGCTTGAGGCCTATTTTGCGGATAAGGACAGACAGACCATCCGCATCTTTCTCGCACCCGGCGGCTGAAGCGGCCCCCGTCTGGCACTGGCTCTGGATGAGCCTAAGGATGATGACGAGAAGCTGGAAGCCGAAGGTTTTGCCTTCTGCATCGCCAAGGATTTGCTGGCCCAGATCAAGGGCGTGAGCATCGACCTTACCTATATGGGCTTCACGGTTGATCCGGAAGTGCCGCTGGCCTCCTCCGGCAGCGGCTGCGGTTCCTGCGGCTCCGGCTGCGGCTCGCACTAATCCCGACTATCCCGCCGCGGCGACGCATCCGGCGCGGAACGTCCGTACAGCCGGAAAGGATGCGTCCCGCGGGGTTATCAAATCAGCCGGCTTTTGAAGTCATATTTCAAAAGCATGGCCTCGGGCGCGACGAAGCGGCGAAACGCTTCCGAGCCCGGCCGGACGGCTTCCCGCCAGGAGAAAAGCCTCCGGAAACATTTCTCCCCGCTGCCCGGGCATCCCCCGGACAGCGGGGGACATTTTTAATCGGATGGCGCTCTTTCAGGGGCGTCCTGCTCCTGCCCTGCTCCGGATCTTTCCCGAGTAACGTGATGCCTTGCGCGCCAATGGTCGCTGCCGGAACAAGCCCCTGCCGTGCGCGGTGTCCAGCCCTGCATTCTTCATAAAGCGCACGCCATGCACGCATTGTTTTCCCTGCTCAATACGCCTGTCGGTACCGCCGCCCATGTCCGGCGCGCGGGAATGGCGACCCTGTGCCGCCTTGCCTGCGCCGCAGCGGAAGCCGGACGCACCGCCGTCATCGTTACCCGCTCGCGCGCGGAATTTGCCGAAGCGCGCGCTCTTGCCGCGCTGCTGACGCCTTCTCTGTCCATAGATGACGCCCCACTGTCCCGCCCCGCCTGGGAAAGCCCCTGCCTTGCCCTGCCTCCCGGCCTGGGCCTGCGGGCGGATCGCGATGCCTGGGGTTCACGCATGGCGGCTCTGTACGGCCTGGCCCTGCGGCAGCCCCGCTGCGTGATTGTCAGCCTTGAAAGCCTGCTGATCCGGCAGATGCCGCCCGCCTTCTTTGACGGGCATTTGCTGGAGCTGGAGCGCGGCAGCGACTATGCGCCGGATCTCGTCATCGAACAGCTTGTGGAATGGGGCTATACCCGCGTGCCCATGGTCACGCACGGCGGCGAACTGGCCCGGCGCGGCGACATTCTCGATATTTTCCCCCCCGGCTACGCGCGCCCCGTGCGTCTGGAATTCTTCGGCGACACGGTGGACGAACTGCGGCTTTTCGATGCCGAAAGCCAGCGATCGCTGGAAGATCTCTCTGCCGTCACCCTGCTGCCCACACTGCCCTTTGTGCTGGACGAGCCCGGCGTCAAGGCGGTGCGCAAGCGGCTCGACACCCTGATGAGCGAGGGGCGCATCAACGAAAACGACTGCTACAGCGCCAAGAAAGCCCTGCTCAGCGGCGGCGCGGGCCTGTTCCCCGGCATGGCGCACGAAACATCCTGTCTGCTGGAAGACTGGCTGCCCGACGACGCGCTCTGGCTGCTGCCCGATGCCGTTTCCTGCAAGGAAGAACTGCTGACGACCGCCGCCACACTGCGCGAGGAACTGGAAACGGAAGACGCGCCGCTGCCGCAGCCAGCGCATATCTGCCTGCGTGATGCGGGCGGCGCGCTCCCCTGGGACAAGGCCGCCCGGGTGGAAGTGGAGCCGCTGGTCATGGGCGTGGACGCTCAGGGCGCGGACATGGCGGAACGCCCCCTGCATGCCTTTACGGATCTTTTCAGCGAGCCGGGCGCGGCCGACCGGCCCTGGCAGCATCTTTCCGCGGCACTGCGGGAATGGCAGCGCGACAAACGGCAGGTGCTGCTCAGTTTCTCCAGCCGTCGCAGCCGCGGCAAGTTCCTCAAGCTGGCCGAGCAGGAAGGCATTGCCCCGGCCCTGCGCTATGCGCCGGATCAGCACGGTCTGTTCGCTCTCGTCTCTCCGTTCCGCAACGGCGCGGAGATGCTCTGGGACAATGTGCTGCTGCTGGGCGAGAATATTCTCTACCCCAAGGCTGAAAAAGCACGGCGCACGCCTTCGCGCGCCTTCCGGGGGCTGGACAGCTTCGACGATCTCAAGCCCGGCGATCTGCTGGTGCACCGCGACTACGGCATCGGCCGTTTTGCGGGCCTTGAGCACATGAGCGGCAACGGCATTGCCAACGACTTTCTGCTGCTGGATTACGCCGGGCAGGACAAGCTCTATGTACCGGTGGACCGCATGGGCCTTGTGCAGCGATTCAAGGGCGGCGACGCCGATCCTCCGGCGCTGGATCGGCTGGGCGGCAGTTCCTGGAACGCAGGCAAGGACAAGGCCCGCAAGGCCATTGAAAAAATCGCCGCCGATCTTGTGGAAATGTACGCCTACCGCAAGGTTGCCAAGGGTTTCCGTTACGATCCGCCGGGCGATCTCTATCATGAATTTGAAGCCACGTTCGGCTTTGAGGAAACGCCGGATCAGGCGCGCGCCATTCAGGATGTGCTGGACGACATGGACAAGCCCGTGCCCATGGATCGCCTTGTCTGCGGCGACGTGGGTTTCGGCAAGACGGAAGTGGCGCTGCGCGCCGCTTTCCGCGCCGCTTCGGAAGGTCGTCAGGTGGCGCTGCTCTGCCCCACCACGGTGCTGGCCGAACAGCATTTCCAGACATTCCGGGCCCGGCTTTCGGGTTTTCCGGTCAACGTGGGTCTGCTGAGCCGCTTTGTATCCCGCACTAAACAGAAGGAAACGCTGGCCGCCGCCGCGCAGGGAACCATTGATATTCTCATAGGAACCCATCGTCTGCTTTCGGCCGACGTGCAGCTCCCCAATCTCTCTCTGCTCATTCTGGACGAGGAACAGCGTTTCGGCGTGCGGCACAAGGAAAAGCTCAAGGCCCTGAAAAAAAATGTGGATGTGCTGACCCTGACGGCAACCCCCATTCCGCGCACGCTCCAGCTGTCCATGTCCGGCATCCGCGATCTTTCGGTCATCGAAACCGCGCCGCAGGAGCGCAAGCCCGTGGCCACGGCCGTACTGCGCCGGGATGCCGAGCTGTTGCGCAAGGTGCTGCAACGCGAACTGGCGCGGGAAGGGCAGGTCTTCTGGGTCTACAATCGTGTGCAGGGGCTGGAACGGGTGTGCGAATACGTACGCTCGCTCGTGCCCGACGCCCGCATCGGCATGGCCCACGGCCAGATGGGCGAAGTCGAGCTGGAAGAGAACATGCACAAGTTCTGGCACGGCGAACTGGATATTCTGGTCTGCACGTCCATTGTGGAATCCGGGCTGGATTTTCCGCGCGCCAACACGCTTGTGGTGGATCAGGCGCAGATGTTCGGCCTCGGCCAGCTCTATCAGCTGCGCGGCCGCGTGGGCCGCAGCGACAGGCAGGCCTATGCCTTCTTTGTCGTCCCCGATGAAGAACGCCTGACGCCCATTGCCGAGGAACGTCTGCGCATCATCATGGATATGGACTATCTGGGAGCGGGCTTTCAGGTGGCCATGGAGGACCTGCGCCTGCGCGGCGCGGGAAATATTCTCGGCGAGGTGCAGTCCGGGCACATGGGCCGCGTGGGCCTCGATCTCTATCTGGAAATGCTGGAAGAAGCCGTGGCCCGGCTCAAGGGCACGCCCGCCGCGCTGGAAACGGAGACGGAACTCAATCTCGGTCTTCCGGCACATATTCCGCAGACCTATATTGACGACGGCCGCGAACGCCTGCGCTGCTACAAGTCGCTGGCCTCGGCGGCCAGCGGGGCGGCGCGGGAAGAAGCCGCCCTCGCCATGCGCGACCGCTTCGGCCCCTATCCGCCGGAAGTGGCCAACTTCCTGGCGGTGCTGGACTTCAAGCAGTTCCTCTGCTCCCTGCAGGTGCAGCGGGCCGACATCAGTCTGGATCACGTGCGCCTGACCTGGGTGGAAGGCCAGCAGGTTGCCGCGCCCGAACGCATTGTGGCGCTGGCGTCGGCAACGCCCGGCGCGCGTCTTCTGCCCCCGGCAGGGTTGTTCCTGCCGCTGCCCGAGGGCGACTTCAGCGCGGGCCTGCGCGCCCTGCGCGAAAAACTGGAAAGCGTGCGCGTTGCGCCCGCCGGAGAACAGGCATGATCCGCTCCCTGCTGCGCGCCCTCGCCCTGTGCTGCCTCCTGCCGCTGGCCGGCTGCTGGGAAAGTCCCCTGCCCGAAGGCGTTGTCGCCACGGTCAACGGCGAGGCCATCCATATCCGGACTGTACAGGCCTATATGGACGGTAATTCCCCGGGTCTCGGAACCCGCAATCAGCCTCCCGACACAAATCAGCTCCGGCGCGACTACGGCGAGGCCCTGTCCGACATCATTATTCAGACGCTGGCCATGCAGGACCTGCAACGGCGCGGCATTCGCGGCGTCGAGGAACGCGCCCGGGATCTGGAAGAGGAAATCCGCGACGACTACGGCCCGGGAGAATTCGACAGCTATCTTGCCGAGGAATCTCTTGACCCGGCGGAATGGCGGCGTCTGCTGCGGGGCTTTGTGGCCCTTCAGATGCTGGAAGAAGTGGTGCTGGAACCGGAACTGCGCGTCAGCCGCGACGAGGTGCTCGCCTACTACAGGGAACACGAGGCGGCCTTCCGTCTCCCCGAGCGTTACAGAGTCTGTCTCGCATCTTCCGCCAGCAAGGAGGCGCTGCAGCAATGGCGCGACGCCTTTGCCGCCGACAGAACGCCGGCCGTCGGCAAGGACGTTTCCACCCGCTGCACGGAAATTCCCGTCCGGGAACTCACGCCGCCGTGGAATAAGGACGTCCCCTCCCTCAAGCCCGGAGAAAGCACCCGCCCGCGTCCCGACGAAAACGGCGGTTTCGTGAGCATGGGCCTCATGGCCCGGCTGGCGGCGGAAACACCGCCCCCGGCGGCCGTCTACGCCCTCATAGAGCGGGAGGTTCGGCGGCAGAAACGCTCTCCGGTCTTTGAAGACTGGCTGGAAGACGCGCTGGGGCACTCCCGTATTGCCGTTTCTCCGCTCCTGCGAGAAGAAGTCCTGCGGCAGTCCGTTTCCCCCGGCGACACAGTCGAAACAGCAAAAGAAGAAAAACGCTGATCCGCGCTTTCCCTTTCGTCTTAGGGCCTGCTAACACTATTCGTAAGTTGTTTGGGGGGAAGGGAAACCCCTCTGC
>DXFI01000097.1 GCA_019114565.1 Candidatus Desulfovibrio intestinigallinarum
AGACAAGAAAAACTCTGGCGGGGCTGGCAGCCAGGGATGAAAAGTACATCCGCCCGCTGGTGCTGTTCCAGGCGGAGAAGAAAAACCAGAACTGCACGGTGGACAGGCTGAAACAGTTTTTGCTGGAGCACGATATCCCGGCGGCGGAAATAGCCGTCGCCACAGGAGATCAGAGGGAGCTGGATGAACTGGATATTTTCAGTCGTGACTGTCCGGTGAACTATGTGATCACCGTGGAAGCCCTGAAAGAAGGTTGGGACTGCTCTTTTGCCTATGTATTCTGTTCCGTGGCGAATATTCGTTCCAGCATTGACGTGGAGCAGCTTCTTGGGCGCGTCATGCGTATGCCGTATGCCCAGGCAAGAAAGGAGCAGCGCTTGAACATGGCCTATGCTCATGTAACAGCGCATTCTTTCAGCGAAGCTGCCACTGCCATGTATGACAGGATGCTGAATATGGGCTTCGGCGAGGATGAGGCGGCGTGCCAGATCCAGCAGCTGGATTTGCCGGGGATGGAGACCGGCGGCGGTTTTGAGAAGACGTCCCTGGGGCAGTGGGTGAGCGGCGGGAAAAGTGTTCCGCCGCTGGTCATCCCTCTAAAAAAAGCGCCGGACTTTTCCCAATTGGCGGAGGCTGCGGACGGCATTGAAGTGCGAAAAACGGATTCGGGCTTTGAAGTCGTCAGCAGCGGCATGATGTCACGGGAAGCGGAAGATCTCGTTCTCGCCTGCGCGCCGGAAAAGCAGCGGGATGAGATACGGCGCGCCGTGGCGCTCCACCGGAGAGATGTGATCGCGCAAATGCCGAAGTCTCCGGCAAGGCAGATGGTTCAATTTGCTGTTCCGCTGCTTCTGGTGGAAATGGAGGGCGCGCTGGAAATCCCGGAACCGGAACTTCTGGCCGGTGTCTGGTCTCCGTTGGAGCTGATCCGTGAGGGTGAGTGCCCGCTGGAAAAGGGGGAATTTCAGTTCGATAGCAAGGAACATGTGTTCCAGTTCGATCTGGACGGTGAAAAACTCGTCTGGCATTTCGTGGATACACAGCAGCAGTATCGGTTGTATGAACCGGATGAAGAGTTGAGCGTGCGCTCACTGGCGCGAAAGCTGGATAAAAAATGCAGGTTCGACGACATCAGCCAACCCGTCATGCTGGAGTTCTGCCGCCGTTGCGTGCAGGGATTGATGGAGCGGGACGGCGTGGAACTTTCTGACTTGTTTGTGGGGAGGGATGTTCTTGAACGGTGTATCCGGGAGAAGATCGCCCGACTCAGGAAAGAGGCACGAAAGCACGGTTTCCAGCAGCTTTTGCTGTCGCCGTCGGTACATGTGGAGGTGTCTTTCGATGCCGGTTTTGCCTTCCCTCAAGACGGTTATGCCGAAAGTATCCCGCCGTATGCCGGAGCCTATCAGTTCAAGAAGCACTATTACGACAGGCCACGGGATTTGAAGGCTTCCGGTGAGGAGTTCCGTTGCGCACAGGCCATTGACCTTCATCCGGCCATAAAGACGTGGGTAAGGAATGTGGACAGGCAGGCGGGGTCGTTCTGGCTTCCGACGTCCAGCGACAAGTTTTATCCCGACTTTGTCGCCATGTTGCACGACGGACGTATCTTGCTCGTGGAATATAAAGGCGGCCATTTGTTGAGCAGCGACGATACGAAGGAAAAGCGGAATATCGGGGAGCTGTGGGCGGAAAAAAGTCACGGGCGCGGACTGTTCCTGCTGGTATCGGAAGATGTGCCGGAGTTGACCTTTGAGCGGCAAATGCGGGAATTGCCGGGGTAATCCGGCGGCAGGCATCGCCCGACCCGCATAGCCCTTCGGACGATACTTGCGGGAGATGAAGGTGGTATCGGTCAGGGGCATATGGGGGATCCTCCGTTTCAAGAATGATGTATCCCGATGGTCTCCCCCTTGCCGTGGGCCGCGTGCGGCCCGGTCAACGTGAGGGCAAACGATGGGGAAAGCCTGATGAAATGCCAAGCCCCGCCCCGCAAGGCGTGGTTGAGCTGCCCGCCCTTTCGGGCTATAAGGTGGCGAAAACAACGGCCCTTCTTCGTCCACCCCTTACAAGGCAGAGAATCATGGAACGCACCCTTGTCGTCGATGCGCTGGCCGCCACGGCGCCGCAGCGCGAGATAACCATTTGCGGCTGGATACGCACCCGGCGTGATGCCAAGGACTTCAGCTTCGTGGAAGTCAATGACGGCTCATGCCTGACCAATATCCAATGCATCGTCGATGCGGGCACCGCGGCGCACGCCGGCCTTGGCGAGGCGTCCACCGGCGCGGCGCTCTCCGTCAGCGGCGAGCTGGTGGCCTCTCCGGGCAAGGGGCAGCAGTGGGAGATCCGCGCCGTGGCGGTGCAGGTCTTCGGCGGGGCTGATCCGGAGACCTTCCCCCTGCAGAAGAAGCGGCATTCGGATGAATTCCTGCGCACCATCGCCCATCTGCGGACGCGCACGAACAAATATGGCGCCGCTTTCCGCATCCGTTCCGAAGCGGCGCGGGCCGTGCATGACTTTTTCCATGAGCGGCGCTTCGCCTGGGTGCATACGCCCATCCTCACGGGCTCTGACTGCGAGGGGGCCGGGGAGATGTTCCGCGTGACGACGCTCAACGGCCCGGCCAGCCCGGCGGAAGACTTTTTCGGCCGCAACTGCCACCTGACGGTGTCCGGCCAGCTGGAAGCCGAGGCCCTGGCTATGGGCCTGGGCCGCGTCTATACCTTCGGCCCCACCTTCCGGGCGGAGAATTCCAATACGCCGCGCCATGCCGCCGAATTCTGGATGATCGAGCCGGAGATGGCCTTTGCCGAGCTGGAAGACATCATGGAGCTCGGCGAAGGACTGACGCGCCATGTGGTGGAGCACTGCCTGCGGCATTGCGAGAACGATCTCAAGCTGTTCGACAGCTTCGTGGACAAGGGGCTGCTGGAACGCCTGCAGGGCATGCTGCGCCAGCCCTTTGCCCGCTGCTCCTATGGCGAAGCCATCGACATCCTGCAGGACTGCGGCCGGGAGTTCACCTATCCCGTGGCTTTCGGGGTGGACCTCCAGACCGAACACGAGCGCTACCTTGCCGAGGAGCACTTCCAGCGTCCGGTCATCGTGTACAACTACCCCAAGGAGATCAAGGCCTTCTACATGCGCGCCAATGATGACGGCGAGACCGTGGCCGCTATGGACGTGCTGGTGCCGCGCATCGGGGAGCTTATCGGCGGTTCGCAGCGTGAGGAGCGGCTGGACCGGCTGGAAGCCCGTATCGCCGAACTGGGACAGAACCCCGAAGATTATTGGTGGTATCTCGACCTGCGGCGTTTCGGTTCCGCGCCGCATGCGGGCTTCGGTATGGGCTTCGAGCGTCTGCTCATGATGCTGACCGGCATCACCAACATCCGCGACGTCATCCCCTTCCCGCGCACGCCGGGCAGTCTGGAATTTTAGGAAACGTCTTTGTCTGATTAGAGCATTTTGCCTTTGAAAAAGGCAAAATGCGAGGCGGCGGCACAGCGCCGCCCGGCCGAAACCAGGCGGGAAAAACGCGTTTTTGCGCGAAACGACAGACCGTATGGTTTGGAATGCAAAGCGTTTCAACCTGAGAATGCGATATGAAAAACGGGAGGGCGGCTCG
>DXFI01000098.1 GCA_019114565.1 Candidatus Desulfovibrio intestinigallinarum
GTTCATGCCGGGCGGCGTCAGGTGTTTCCAAGAGGAAATATGATGGCGGCGCGGCGGAATCTTTACGCGCGGCCTTTGCCGGAATCTGTCTGGTGGAGGGGGGTGGATTTGAACCACCGAAGTCTTACGACGACAGATTTACAGTCTGTTCCCTTTGGCCACTCGGGAACCCCTCCACAGGGGACAGCCACTACCGGCTGCTTTTTCTTTATCCAAGATGCGCCCGTTGTCAAACGTCTTCTTGCGCTTCGGGCGTCCGGCGGAATCGTCGGCCGCGGAAAAAAGGCGTTTTTTCCGCGAAACGACAGTCCTGAAAATGCTCTAGAAGAAACGCAGCAGACCGCCCGCCCAGGTGAGGCCGCTGCCGAAGGCCGTCATGAGGACGCGATCTCCGGCCCGGAGCCGTCCCTGATCATGGGCGTCGCGCAGGGCCAGCGGCACGGATGCCGACGAGGTGTTACCGTATTCCGCCACGTTGGTAAAGACATGTTCGGTCGCGATATGCAGGCGGCTGCCCACCGCTTCGATGATGCGCAGATTGGCCTGATGCGGCACCAGCAGGGCGACATCATCAATCTTCAGACCGTTACGCTCCAGAACTTCCTCGCAGATATGCGTCATCTGGCGCACGGCATGCTTGTAGACTTCGCGGCCCTGCATCTGGATGAAAAAGTGTTCGTCAACGCTGTCGCCCTTGGCATAGGCGCAGCTTGTGCCGCCGCCCACGACAATCAGGTCATGCAGCGCGCCGTCGCTGCGGCAGACGACGTCTTCCAGCTCGGCTTCGGCCCCGTCGCTCCGGGAGTTAATCAGGCAGGCGCTGGCACCGTCGCCAAAAAGCACGCAGGTGCTGCGATCCGTCCAGTCCACGCGCCGCGTCAGGGCCTCGGTGCAGACAAAGAGAATCTGCGCGTCGGGATCCGCCGCCAGCAGGCCCCGGCAGACGGAAAGCCCGTACAGAAAACCGGAACAGGCCGCGCTGACGTCAAAGGCCATGACGGGCCCGGCCCCGATCTTCCCGCCCACGAGGCAGGCCACGGAAGGTGAAATGGCGTCCGGCGTGCAGGTGGCGGCGATGATATGCGTGAGCTGCTCCGCCTTGACGCCGCACTGCGCCAGCGTTTTCTGCGCGGCTTCGACAGCCAGATCGGAAGCATTCTGATCAGCGTTCAGCTTGTGCCGACGCTTGATTCCGGTGCGGGACGTGATCCATTCGTCGTTGGTATCGACCATGGCGCTCAGGTCGTCATTGGTCAGGACGGCATCAGGAACATACCCGCACAGGGCATGGATGTAGCAATTGGTCTTCATGAAAGCTTCCGTCATTTATATGGCGCGGGAGAAGCGGGTCAGCTCCTCGTTGGCCAGAATGGTTTCGGCAAGACGATTGTTGGTACCCTTGCGCACAAAAGTACCGCCCATTTTGATGGCATTGGTCATGGCGCGCGCATTGGAACGGCCGTGACAGACAATGGCCAGACTTTGCAGACCCAGCAGCGGCGCGCCGCCGATTTCGGCATAGTCTATGGTCTTGGCGAACTTTTTGAAAGCGCCCTTGGCCAGCAGACCGCCCAGGCTGGGCAGCAGCCCGGACGTGAACACCCGCTTGAGCATATGGATCAGCGAGGTAGCCAGACCTTCGCTCATCTTGACGACGATATTGCCCACAAAGCCGTCGCAGACCACCACGTCCACATCGCCGGTAAAGATGTCCCGGCCTTCGGCATTGCCGATGAAGTTGAGGTTCTGCGCCATCTTCAGCAGTTCATAGGCTTCCTTGACCTGGCTGTTGCCCTTGCCTTCCTCTTCGCCGATGCTCAGCAGGCTGACACGCGGCGAGGCATAGCCCAGCAGGTCACGGGCAAAGGCGTCGCCCATGAGCCCGAACTGAAAGAGATGGTACGGCCGACAGTCCACATTGGCGCCCGCGTCAAGCACCACAACGGGGTCTTTTTCCGTCGGCAGCAGCGCGGCAAGGGCGGGGCGCTCCACACCCGGCAGGCGCCCCATGATGAACATGCCGCAAGCCACCGTTGCGCCGGAATGCCCGGCGCTGACCACGCCGTCGGCTTCGCCGTCCTTTACCAGCCGGCAGGCGACCTGAATGGAGGCGTTCTTTTTCCGGCGCAGGATGTCGGAAGGCTTTTCATTCATGTGCACCACATCGTCGGCGTGGACGATATCAAAGTGAACGTTGGCCAGGTCGAGCTTGGCCAGTTCGGCCTCCAGCTTGGGGGTGTTGCCCACAAGCCGAACGTGCAGATCATGGAGCCGGGCAGCCTCAATGGCTCCCGGCACCACCACGGCGGGGCCGAAGTCCCCGCCCATGGCGTCCACGGCGATGATGGGGCGCGTACTCATTATTCGGCGTCGGTCTTGGCGACCACCTGACGGCCCTTGTAGCTGCCGCAGCTGGGGCAAACGCTGTGAGGCACGGTGGGTTCACCGCAGGAGCAGTAGATCACGGCAGGCACGGCCACGCGGTCATGAGAGCGGCGCATGCCCTTGCGGGAACGGGACTTTTTATTCTGCTGAACGGCCATTGCATATTCTCCTTTTCCGAATACGGAAGCTGTAGTCGATAGCCAGCCCCTTTTCGGGGCAACGTGAGACGAAGATGCGTAGCAGATTTTCCAGTAAATGTCTAGGGGATGTCCCCCTGCATTTTCGCGGGACTACTGCTTCCTGATTTTCAGGCCGCGCAGCACGGCCATGCGGGGATCGCCCTCGTCGCGGGAACAGGCGCACATGCCTTCGTTCAGATTGGCGCCGCATTCGGGGCACAGGCCCTTGCAGTCCGGGCGGCAGAGCGGATTGGGCGGCAGGGCCAGCACAAACTGTTCCCAGACAATGGCGGCCACGTCCAGATACAGCGCGCCCTTTTCTTCAATGATGCGGCTTTCGCCGTCGGGCTCGGCATCCTCGGCGGGCGTATCTTCGAAATCCTCGAATTTTTCTTCGAGATGCACGGGCATGGGCTCGGCGCAGCGATTGCACGGAACCGTCACATCGCCGGAAATTTTGCCGCGCACAAGGTAGCCGTTTTCCAGCGGCTGAATGCTGATGTCGGCCGAAATGGGGCTGGTGATGCGGCAATCCATGCCGAATTCGGCCAGCGGGCCGGTCCAGAGCGCCTGATCGTCAAGATGCAGCTCCAGACCTTCCGGAGAAAGCGCGCCAAGAGGAATGCGGGTGTCGGACATGGAAGGCTACCTCGTGAAACGGAGAGTTGCTCTCCGGGAAAAGTGTGCTGCCGGTACGGGCCCGGTCGGCCGATTCGCGGCAGACGTTTCTTTTTCTTCGCCTTTACGTTGGGGGGCGTCGGCTGTCAAGTCGGCGTCGCCGGAGCGTTTCGCCTTTAAAAAAGGCAGAGAGCGAGGCGGCGGCACTGCGCCGCCCGGCCAGATGCTCCGGAGGGGGGGATCAGCGGTGGGCAAAGAGGAGCAGCAGCGCCATGCCCACAAAGATGACGCCCGCACAGCGGTGCAGCAGGATCTGCGCCTTCTGGGACCGGTTGAACCGGGCCGCGATGGCCCCGCCCGCCGCAGCTACGGATGAAAAGACAAGCAGGGTCGCCAGCATGAAGATACCGCCGAACATGCCCACCTGCGCGGCGATGCTGCCGCGGGCCGGATCGCAGAACTGCGGCAGAAAGGCCAGAAAGAACAGCGTTACTTTAGGGTTGGTGACATTCATGATGATGCCGCGGCGATACAGGGCCCCGTAGCCCAGAAAATCGACCTTGCCCGTGCCCGACAGCACCGCGCCCGCCCGGAACGACAGCCACGCCAGATAGAGCAGATAGGCGGCCCCCGCAACCTTCAGCAGAGTAAAGGCCAGCGCGGAGGTCTGGAACAGCACCGCCACGCCCAGAGCCACGGCCGTGGTGTGCACAATAAGGCCGGAGGCAAGGCCCAGCGTGGTGCAGATGCCCGCCCGCGCGCCGTACAGCGCCGACTGAGAGAGAACAAAAAGAATATCCGGCCCCGGGGCCAGCGCCAGAATCACGGCCGTGCCGAAAAAGGCAAGCGCAACATCAATGGGTATCATTTCACAAAACCTGTCTGAAACCTGAACGTATGGAACCAGTGCCCCGCTGGCGGGGCTGAAGATTACTCTTTTCTGCGCGGCAATCCGTCTTCTTTCGCTCGCTATGTGTCGCCTTCCGGCCTGTCCGGCAGGCTGTACAGGGCTTCGAGCTTTTGCCGGCGCGGCAGTTTCTTGAGGCGCGCCTCCAGCGACAGGGCTTCCCCCTTGTCGGCGCAGGTGCGGCATGCCACAAGCCGCACAGGGCGACGGCTGCGCGTATAGCGTCCGCCGCCGGACAATTCTCCATTATGCTGGCGGAGCCGCCGTACCGGGTGCGTCGTTATGCCGCAGTACAGGCTGTCATCCGCGCAGCGGACCATATAGACAAAATAGACTGACATGAAATGCGGGCGGCGCGGTGCTGCCGCCTCACGGCGGTATCTTTTTCAAAAGAAAGCGCTCTAGCGAAAACCGCCGGAGAGCCATCCGGCCAGCAGAAAGGCAATCGCCCAGTTGGCGATGCGCCACAGCCAGGGATAAACAGCCTTACCCTCGGCTATGCGCCGGATAAGCTGGAACGTGCCGAAGGCCGCGCCTATGACATAAAAGAAGAGGAAGCCCAGACCGGCAAGAAAGCCGAATCGTACAAGAACGACAATAAGCAGAAAAGCGGTTATGGCCGGGGCATAGCGGGAGGCCGTGTCAAAGCCGCCCAGGCCCCCCATGCCGCCGCGCATGGACGTCCAGCTCCAGGATGCGCCATGAAAGCCGCGCTGTCCCTGCGAACCGTTACCGGCAGAGGTTCTTTCCTCATGGCGGTATTCTTCATGAATTACTTCGGCGTCGTAGACTTTTTCCCCGTCGTTTTTTGCGTCATTGTCAAATCTATGGGGAAGATGCGGATGCTGTTCCGACATGATGTCTCCTTTTGCAAGGGGATATGCTGCATTCCCCAGCATAACGTCAGGAAGCAGGAAATACAATGGCGCGTTCCGGCCTTCTTGCATCCGAAAGGCGGGCGCGCTACAACCGGCATGGCGGGCAAAAGCCCGCAAGGAGTTTTCTATGAAGACAATGAACATGGCCGCCCGTCTGGCGGCCGGCGCGGCGCTGGCCGCGGTGCTTGCCGGCGCTCCCCTGAGCGTACAAGCGGCGGACCCGGCGGCGCAACTGCGTGAGGCCGTTACGGCCTACAATATCGGCAAATACAAGAAGACGCTGGAGCTGGCGCATCCGCTGGCCCAGAACGGCGATACGCAGGCGCAGGTCCTGATCGGCCGCTGCTATGAAAACGGTCTCGGCGTGCCGCAGGACTTTGAAACCGCCGCCAAATGGTATCAGCTGGCCGCGGAAAACGGCAACGCCGAGGCGCAGATGCTCATTGCCTATGCCTGCGAGGCCGGCGTGGGCGTGCCGCGTGATCCGCAGGCCGCCGTGCGCTGGATAGAGCTGGCTGCCAATAACGGCAACCCCGAAGCCGAATTCGCCCTGTCCCAGCGCTACATCAAGGGCGACGTCCTGCCCAAGGATCACAAGCTCAGCTTCCAGTGGGCCCTCAAGGCCGCCAGGCAGGGCAACCCGCAGGCCCAGCGCTACGTGGCCGCCTGCTACGAGTTCGGCGTGGGCGTGGCCGAAGACGCCGCCGCAGCAGACAAGTGGTACGCCAAGGCCGCCGCACAGGGCCTCGAACGCGACGGCAATATCTTTACCCGTACCCTGAAAGAACGTCAGTAGGTTGTTTGGGGGGAAGGGGAACCCCTCTGCTGGCGCGAGAGGGGTTCCCCTTCCCCCCAAGCCCCC
>DXFI01000099.1 GCA_019114565.1 Candidatus Desulfovibrio intestinigallinarum
TTTGGGGGGAAGGGAAACCCCTCATCTCTGCTGTCGATGCCCGTAGCTTCCTTCGTCGCAACGGGCACGGCCTGCGGCCGCCTTCGGTCGCTGCTGGCGCGAGAGGTGTTTCCCTTCCCCCCAAGCCCCCCATCCTTTCCCCAGCGCGCTTTTTATATGGTCAGGACTCATTATCAAGTAGGTTTCCTGCGGGCTAACATGCAAAAAATACATATATCATTGCATGATACAACAACATACATCTTTATCCATCAGCATATTATGTGCGGGTTTTGGGGAAGATGGGGGAGTTTGAGGGGGAAGAAACACCTTTTTGCCGCGAGCAAAAGGGGTTTCTTCCCCCTCAAGAAAACCGTAATGAGTCCTGACCCTAGTGGCAACAGGCCCCGGGGCGTGTTACCACTGAAGCAGGAGCTTCTCCCGGCACAGGCCTTTTTCCTGATCGACGCAAACAATGCCCGGCACAGCCTCTGCTCACTCCCGGAGGCGGGCCGCCGCTTTCCGGGCCTGCGCAACATATTTCCGCGCGGGCTTTATCCGGGCATAACGCGCCTGCGCGCAGGTGCGCTTCCGTATACAACTCTCTCCCCTGTTTTTCATGCAGCATAACGATCTGATGTATTCTCTGCGCGGCATCGGCAAGCAGCGCCCCGGACCGGAGGGCTTCTGTCTGTCCATATCGGCCCTTGACGTCTGCCGGGGGCAGCTGATCGCCCTTGTAGGGCCGAGCGGCTGCGGCAAAAGCACGGCTCTGGATCTGCTGGCGGGCATTCTGCGCCCGGATGTGGAAACGTCGGACGCCGTCTTTCGTTTCTCTCCCGAGCCGGAAGCCGCGCAGGACGTTCTGGGCCTCTGGCGCGCCGGTCACGGAGAACGACTGGCCTCCCTGCGACTGCGCTATATGGGCTACGTCCTCCAGACGGGCGGTCTGCTGCCCTTTCTGACGGCCCGTCAGAACATGCTCCTGCCGTGCCAGTGCGCCGCCAACGAGGAAGAACGCCGCGAGGCTGTCGAGCGGCTGGCCGTTGAGCTGGGCGTGGACGGCGTTGCGGATCAGTATCCGGCAACGCTGTCCGTCGGCGAACGTCAGCGGGTCGCCATTGTGCGGGCGCTGGCCCACGCTCCCGCCGTGGTGCTTGCCGATGAACCGACGGCCGCTCTTGATCCGGCACACTCCCGCCGCGTCATGCGTCTGTTTGCCCGTCTGGCGCGGGAACAGGGCTGCACGGTCATCATGGTCAGTCACGCGCCGGACATGGCGCAGGAAGCCGGTTTCACGCTGGCCCCCATCCGCGTCGAAAGAGATGCCGGCGACGAACGCAGCATTTCCCGACTGCACTTTTCCCCGGAGGTGGCCTGATATGGGTCTGCGACTTCGCGCCGCCGAACTGGCCTGTGCCGACTACCGGCGTGAGGGCCTGCTCTCGGCCTGCGCCGTTCTGGGGCTGGCGGCTGTTCTCGCGCCGCTCCTGATTCTCTACGGCGTCAAGTTCGGCGTGGTGGAAACCCTGACGGCGCGTCTGCTGCACAATCCCGCCACGCTGGAAATATCGCCGGTGGGCAGCGGACGCTATACGGCGGACTACGTGGCCTCGCTGGGCAGGCATCCGGCCGTGGCCTTCGCCCTGCCCCGCACCCGGGCCATCGCGGCCACCATCGGCCTGTCCCGCGCGGAAACGTCCGGCCCCCTTGCCCCCCGCATCGTCACCGCATCCATGGAACCCACGGCGGCGGGCGATCCCCTGCTGGATCGCTACGGCGCAGCCGTCCCGCAGGCGGTGTATGCCCGGACGGAAACAGACGCGCACCTGACGGAAAGCGGCGTCTGCCTCAGCGCGTCCACAGCCGAAAAACTGTGCGTCGGCCCCGGCGACGTGCTCACCGGCATCGTGGAACGGGGACGGCGGGGCGCTGTTGAAAAAGCCCGGGTACGCCTGACCGTCACATCCGTGCTGCCGCTGGCCGCCGAACAGAAAGACGTGGTTTTCCTGCCGCTGCCGCTGCTGGAAGCCGCCGAAGACTTTCGCGACGGCCGCGCTGCGTCCGGCATGAATCCCGCAGACGGCTGGACGGGCGCGCCCCTGCCCGACACGCCGCGTGTCTACGCCGGTTTTCGCCTCTATGCCCGCACGCTGGAAAACGTCCCCCGCCTGCGCGACGCCTTCCGCTCGCATCAGGTGGACGTCTACACTCATGCCGACGAAATCGAACAGGTCATGACGCTCTCCGCCTCGCTGGGGCTTGTTTTCAGCCTGATCAGCATTGCCGCGGCCATCGGCTTTGCCGCCTCCACAGCCAGCTCCGCACTGGCGGGCGTCAAGCGCAAGGAACGGGTTCTCGGGCTGCTGCGTCTCATGGGCTTCCCCATGACGGCGCTGCTGCTCTTTCCGCTGACGCAGGCCCTGCTGACCGCTCTTGCCGGAACGGCGCTGGCCTCGCTCCTCTATCTGGGCGCGTCGCAGGCCATCAATATCATGTTCGCGGACAGCCTCGGGCATATGGAAAGCCTGTGCCGCCTGCTGCCGCAGCATTTTGCCGTGGCCCTCGGCATGGCGACAGTGCTTTCTCTGGCTGCGGCGCTGGGCCCCGCGCTGCGGGCCGCCCATATTGATCCCTCGGAAGTTATCCGCGATGTTTAGAGCATTTTCTGTTTGAAACGCTTCGCGTTCCAAACCATACGGCCTGTTACCACTATTCGTAAGTTGTTTTGGGGGGAAGGGAAACCCCTCTGCTCGCGCGAGAGGTGTTTC
>DXFI01000100.1 GCA_019114565.1 Candidatus Desulfovibrio intestinigallinarum
TTGCTGCGGAAAGGCTGGGCCCTTTTTGCCGCGAGCAGCGACCCAACGGGCGGCCGCAGGCCGTGTCCGTTAGGCGACGCAGGAGCCTTACGGACATCGACAGCAGAGCAAAGGGGTTCCTTCCCCCTCAACATAACCTAGTCCTTAAACGGAGAGAGGGCCCGCAGGGTCTTGATGACGTCCGGCATATGAGCGATGACGAAATCGACCTCTTCTTCCGTGGTGTAGCGGGAAAGGGAGAGGCGGACGGAGCCGTGCGCGTAGTTGAAGGGAACCCCCATGGCCCGCAGCACATGGGACGGTTCAAGGCTCCCGGAGGTGCAGGCCGAACCGGAGCTGGCGCAGATACCGAGCCGGTCGAGCATGAGCAGGATGGCTTCGCCCTCCACATTCTTGAAGGCGATGTTGCTCGTATTGGGCAGGCGGTTTTCCACGTCGCCGTTGACCATGCAGTCGGGAACGGCCTTGAGCAGACCGGATTCCAGCCTGTCACGCAGACGGGCCACATCGCGGCGCTCGGCCTCCATATTTTCCGCGGCAAGACGGGCGGCCTCGCCCATGCCGATGATATAGGGTACGTTCTCGGTACCGGCGCGGCGACCGCGCTCCTGATGCCCGCCGCGCAGGAAGGGACGGAAACGCACGCCCTTACGGATGTACAGGACGCCGATGCCCTTGGGGGCGTGCAGCTTGTGCCCGGACAGGGAAAGCATGTCTATGGCCGTTTCGGAAAGCCGGAAGGGAACCTTGCCCACGGCCTGCACGGCGTCGGTATGGAACAGGACGCCCTTTTCGCGCGCCATTTCCGCCATGCGCTGCACGGGGTAGATGTTGCCCACTTCATTGTTGGCCATCATGACGGAGACAAGCGCCGTATCCTCGCTGAGAGCTTCGGCGTATTCGTCCAGATCAAGGCGTCCCTTGCCGTCCACGCCAAGATAGGTCACATGATAGCCCTGCCGCTCCCAGTACTGACAGACATTGAGAATGGCCGGATGCTCCACCCGCGTGGTGATGATGCGGCGCTTTTCGGGCTGCGTCTGCAGGGCGCTCCAGATGGCGGTATTGTCGCTTTCGGAACCGCAGGACGTGAACAGGATTTCCTCGGGCTGCGCGCCGAGCAGCGCGGCCATCTTTTCCCGCGCATCCTCCACGGCGCAGCCGACCTGCCCGCCGAAGGTGTGCATGCTGGAGGGATTGCCGTACAGATCCGTCAGATAGGGCAGCATGGCATCGCGCACTTCGGGCGCAACAGCCGTCGTGGCGTTATTGTCGAGATAAATGGTTTTCATGACTAGGCCTCCTCGACGATCAGATCGGGCTCCACATGCTCGCGCAGCAGGCGCTGCACCAAATCATGCAGCGTCACGGCGCTGGCGCGGCACTGGGCACAGCGTCCGCCAAGACTGACGATGACGCGCTTGCCGTCCACATCCACCAGCTCAATGCTGCCGCCGTCCGCTTCCAGCTGCGGGCGGATATCCTCGTCAATGGTCTTCATGATCAGCTTCATGCGCTGCACGTTGGTCAGACGAGGCCGGGGCTTGAGCTCCGTCAGCGGCTGCTGCTTGAGTTCCGCCGCAAGAATTTCCGCAATCTGATCCTTGCAGTCGCCGCAGGCGCCGCCCGCCTTGGTGTAGTTGGTCACTTCCTCAATGGTCTTGAGGTTGTTTTCACGGATGGCGCGGATAATCTGAGCATCGGTAACGCCGAAGCACTTGCAGATCAGCTTGCCTTCCTCATGGGCGTGCGGCACGGGAGGCTCGCCCTTCCACTGACGGATGGCGGCTTCCAGAGCTTCCTGCCCCATGACGGAACAGTGCATTTTTTCCTTGGGCAGCCCGCCGAGAGCCTCGGCAATGTCCTTGTTGGTAATCTTGAGCGCCTCGTCCACGCTCTTGCCGATGATCATGTCCGTCAGCACGGAACTGGATGCAATGGCGCTGGCGCAGCCGAAGGTTTCAAAACCGGCCTTCTCGATGATATTGGCGTCGGAAATCTTCAGATAAAGCTTGAGAGCATCGCCACAGGCGAGACTGCCGACCTCGCCGATGGCATTGGCATCATCAAGGCGTCCCGCGTTGTGCGGATGCAGGAAATGATCGTGAACAGCGTCAGTATAGTTCCACATGGTGATGTCTCCTGAAGTATTTTCAGTTTGAAGCGCTTCGCGTTTCAAACCATACGGCCTGTCGTTTCGCGGAAAAACGCGTTTTTCCGCTCACTTCGGGCCGGGCGGCGCTGTGCTGCCGCCTCGCGTTCTACCTTTTTCAAAGGCAAAACGCTCTAATGCAGACAGAGCTTTTCCGCTGCTATGATGTCCGCCAGCGTCTGCGAACGCAGGAAGCTGCGGATATGTTCGTCAAGCTGCCTCCAGAAACTGCGGGTGACACACTGATCAGCGCGTCGGCACTGATCCCGCGTCAGGCAGGCCACGGGGGAAATCTCCCCTTCCAGATGCAGAAAGATGTCTTCCATGGAAATCTCGTCAGGTCGCCGGGCCAGCGCGTAGCCGCCGCCCGCGCCGCGCACGGCGCGCAGGATTCCCAGGGGTTTGAGCGCCCGGACTATCTGCTCCAGATACCCGAGAGAAATATTTTCGTCATGCGCCACCTGCCCGAGTTGCAGCAGCTCGCCTTCAGGCTGGGCTGCAAGCCGAATCAGAAAACGCAGGCCGTAGCGCGTCCGCGTGGAAAATTTCATTCACGCCCCCGCAACGCCCCGTCGCTCCGCAGGTCAAAGGGCGTTTCCTGATAGACATAGTAGTTGAGCCAGTTGCTGTAAAACAGATGGGCATGGGCCCGCCATGTCATGGGCGGGATATTTTCGGGGTTCCCGTCCGGGTAATAGTGACGCGGCACCTCGGGATTGAGTCCGCGCCCCATGTCCCGCCGGTACTCGGCATCCAGCGTTCCCCGGTCATATTCAAGGTGTCCCGTCATGAAGACCTGCGAATGATCGAGGCTTTCCACCACGGCCAGCCCGGCCTCGTCCGACTCGGCAAGGATGCGCAGGTTCTCGACGCCTTCCACATCAATGCGGCGCACTTCGGTATTTCTGGAATGCGGCGCAAGGAACTCGTCGTCAAAGCCCCGGAACAGCGGACAGGTCGGCACCAGAGAATGATGCGGATACACGCCGGACAGTTTCTGAGGCAGGGCATGCTTGCGGATACCGTAGAAGTGATAGAGCGCCGCCTGCGCCGCCCAGCAGATATACAGGGTGGAAAAGGCGTTCTCGTTGGCATAGGTCATGATCCGCAGCAGTTCTTCCCAGTAGTCCACCTGCTCGAAAGGCAGATGCTCCACCGGCGCGCCCGTGACAATCATGCCGTCAAACCGCCGGTGCCGGATTTCGTCAAATGTCTTGTAAAAACGCTCCAGATGCTGCACGGGCGTATTCTTGGACTGATGCTCGGCCGTGCGCAGCAGAGTGATGTTGACCTGCAGGGCCGTATTCCCCAGAAGGCGCAGCAGCTGCGTCTCGGTGGCAATCTTTGTCGGCATCAGGTTGACGATGGCAATCTCCAGCGGGCGTATGTCCTGACGCGTGGCGCGATCTTCGGTCATGACGAAGATGCTTTCGCTTTCAAGGGCGGCACGGGCAGGGAGATCGGCAGGAATCTGTATGGGCATGGATGTCACCTCGGCGCGTATGTGCGCGTTCACAGCTAAAACATAGTGTTTTACTATGTTTTGTCAAGGGCGAAAAATTTACCCCAGAGAAATTACATGAATCTGCGGAATGATGTCGAGCCCGGCCTGACGGACGGCGGCGTGCGCCAGATGCTCCAGACCGCCGCAGCAGGGGACGCTCATGCGCAGGATTGTCAGGCTGCGCGGCGGCGCATCGGCATGACCCCGCAGAATCGCCACGAGGCGATCGAGATAGTCGTTGTTGCCGTTGTCGAGCTTCGGGCAGGCAATGACGGGCACGCGCCCGCGCAGCCAGCGCTCATGCAGATCCGGCAGCGCAAAGCCCGCGCAATGTGCCGCCAGCAGAAGATGCGCATGCCGCAGGAAAGGAGCCGTCGGCGGCATCAGGCGCAGCTGCAGGGGCCATGTCGGCACCTGCGCGCGCAAGGTCGATGCGGCGGAAGCAGCCGGCGCATCAAGCGGAGACAGGGGCGTCAGACTGCGCGCGGCGCTTCCCGGACAGCCGTGCCCCCCGCCGGAGGGAGAACGCCCTTCCCGGGCGGCCTTGGCAGCCAGCGCGGCGGCTTCGTCAAAATCCGGGGCTTCGCGGGTGATCAGACGCAGCGCGTCCTGCGGACAGTTCAGACAGGCCCCCAGACCGTCGCAGTAGCTTTCACTGATCAGCCGGGCCTTGCCGTCTATCACGGCCAGCGCCCCTTCCGCACAATCCAGCACGCATTTCCCGCAACCGTCGCACCGATCTTCGTCAATATAGATGACAGGACGTTCCATCCCTTTACGCTCCTTTGCACATACGGCCGCGTGAAACGGCTCTTTTTCTCCTGCCTACGGCAGCGCGGACGGCAAATCTGTGACGACGCTCACAAAAAGCCGGCCACGGCAGGCGTGCTTTGCCGTTCGGCGGGCCGGGTGCGGGAACTCTCGCCGTTTTTCCGCCCCGGTGCGGCGGGCACGGCTACTTTTGGAGCGGAAGTTTGCCATCAGCCAGCAGAAGCGCATCTTCCGTCTGCCGCAGCACACAGGCAGCGCCCGCGGCGCGGACTTCCTCCTCGCCACGGAAGCCCCAGGAAACGCCGACGGGAACCATGCCCGCGGCTCTGGCTGTCCGCATGTCCACGTCACTGTCGCCAACATAAAAGCAGTCTTCAGGCGCGACGTTCATCTCGCGCAGAATCGCCAGCGCTCCGGCCGGGTCCGGCTTGAGCGGCATCCCCGCCCTGCCCCCGCAGACCCGGGCAAAGGAAATTGCGGGAAACTGCCGGGCAATGACAGCCTGCGTCATATCGTCCGGCTTGTTGGACAGGACAGCCAGAGCAAAGCCCCTGCGCGCCAGCTCCGCCAGCACCTCCCGCATGCCCGGATAGGGAACCGTGGCGTCGTGCAGATGCTGCGCATACAGGCCGCGCCCTTCCTCGACCAGACGATCCAGTGATTGGTCGTCCAGCGATTCCAGAACAGAGGCCGGCACCGCCCGCCGGATCAGCGTGGCAAAGCCGTTGCCCACCATGCGGCGATAGGCCGCTACAGGATGCTGCGGCCAGCCATGCGCCGCAAGCAGACAGTTGCAGGCGGCTGCAATGTCGGCCAGCGTGTCCAGCAGCGTCCCGTCCAAATCAAACATGAAAGCTTTCATGACGAACCTTTTAGAGAATTTTCAGTTTGAAATACTGTGCATTTCAAACCCTGCGGCCTGTCGTTTCGTGGGAAAAACACGCTTTTCCGCTCGCTTCGGGCCGGGCGGCGCTGCGCAGCCGCCCCGCGTTCCGCCTTTTTCAATAGCGGAACGCTCTGAAAACGTGCCGGCAGAAATCCTGCCATCCCGCATCTTTCGTGCGAATCCATAACCCGTAACCGCCGTTTTCTCAAGTTCGACGGGCATATCTGGACAGCTACTCCTGCGGCTGTTACAAAAAAAACAGGACGTCACGAGACATTTATCATGATGTTCCCATGACAACAACATCGTGATCTGAATGGAGGTTTCTATGGCGCGATATTTCATGAGTCTGAGCGATCTTGGCGAAGAAACAGCCTGGCTGCTGGTACAACAGGCACGCGGCATTCCTGATGCAAAGGCCCCCACGGATTTCATGGCGGAACGTACAGCGGCACTGTTCTTTTGCGAAGAGGCCTTTATAGAACGACTCTGCGTCACCGCCGCCGTGCGCCAGATGGGCGGCTCCGTCGTCTATCAGGGCATCGGTTCATGGCGACAGGACCTGGAAGGCAACTATCAGCGCGAACTTCTCTGTCAGTTCGGCTATTTCGTGGATTGTCTGTATCTTTACGGCCTCCCGGCCTCTTCCTGGGCCACGCCGCAATGGGACATCATCACCTTCCCGGTCGTCAACGCCGGCAGCCCCGACGGGCATCCCGTCCATGTGCTGGCGGACGTTGCCTGCATGCTGCGCTATTCCCGCAACTCGCTCAAGGATGTCACCATAGGCTGGGCCGGCTGCGACAACGGCGCTCTGTACTCCCTTGTCGAAGGGCTGCGTTTCTTCCCCTACCGCCTGCGCGTTGCCCTGCCTCCCCTGCTCGACCGCACGCGCCTGCAGCAGGCCGCCGACTACCACGGCGTGCATATTGATTTTGTCTCCACTCCGGAAGAAGCCGTCGAAGGCGTCGATTTTGTCTTTGCAGGCTGCCGCGGCGGTCTGGATGACGAAACGCAGGAACAGTGGCGCATTTCTGAAGCCCTCATGTCCAGAGCCGCCCCCAACGCTCACCTTCTGCTCGGCTCCACGCCCATGTATACCGTGCAGGTCGATCGCTCCGTCCTGTGCAGCCCGGCCTCTCTGCTGCTTCTTCAGGCGGAAAACCGCCTCCGCGTCCACAAGCGCGTCCTTCACTGGCTGTTCAATGAAAATGAACGGGAAATCTAAGGCAGCCTGACAAAAACGCGCGCACAGCCCGCAACATCCCTGTAATGTCTCAGTCCATTTCCCCTGTCGCACCCTGGCAATCCGCAGCTTTTCCGTATCGGGGGCTCTTTTGCCGCAGGCAAAACAGCCCCCTTTTTCTGGAGCATTTTCAGGTTGAAACGTTTTGCGTTTCAAAGCATAAGACCTGTCGCGCCACGGGAAAAACGCTGTTTTTCCATTAACTTCGGGCCGGGCTGCCCGGTGCAGTCTCGCGCCCGGTAAAACGTTCCATCCCGCAACAGAACAACCGCCATCAACCGCCTTTAACCGGTAACGACCCGCCTGCCGTTTTCCCATGCCTTCGATTCCAGACGGAGCATTGCAAATGCTCAATTCCACCTGGCAGCATCCGCCGCTGACGTGCGTCACTCAGGCTGCCAGCGCCCTTGCCGATGACAGTTCCCGCCCCAGCGTATCGCAGATGCTGGCCTTTCTGCGCTCCTTCTGCACAACGCTGCTGGCCTGCGGGGCACAGACCTCCCGCGTGGACCGCAACGCCCAGCGCATCGGCGAGGCCTACGGTTTTACAGTAGATATCGCCATGTTTTCCCGCCATCTGATGCTGACGGTCTCGGACAGCCTCGGCGGCAGCAGCAAGACAGCCGTCTGCACCATCCCGCCGGGCGGCCCGAACTTCAGCCGTGTTTCCGCGCTCAATGCCCTGGGCTGGCGGATCGTGGACGAGCATCTTCCCCTCACGGAAGCCTGGCGCGATTTTGAAAGCATCATGACGCTGCCCTCGGTGCCGCCCCTGCGCCTGCGCCTGCTGGTAGCCTGCGCCAACGCGGCCTTCTGCCGCCTGTTTGAAGGCGACGCCGTCGCCATGTTCTTTGTCTTTATCGCGACGTTCGTCGGTTTCTATGTCCGCCAGAAGCTGACGGCCTTCGGCCTCAACCATAAGGTCATCTTCATTATTTCGTCCTTTACAGCCTCCCTGATTGCCGCTCCCGCCGTCATCTGGCAGCTGGGCTCCACGCCGCAGACGGCGCTGGGGGTAAGCGTTCTCTTCCTCATCCCCGGCATTCCTCTCATCAACGCCATGCACGACATTCTTGACGGCCATGCTCTCATGGGCATTGCGCGCGCCGTGCAGGCCAGCGTGCTTATCGTCTGTATTGCCATAGGGCTTTCTCTGACCATGATGCTTCTGGGGGTCTGGCTGCTGTGATGGACGTTCTTGCTCTTATCGGCGCGGCTCTTGCCGACGCGGCCTTTGCCTTTGTGGCCTGTATAGGCTTTGCCCTTATCTCCAATCCTCCCGTCAAAATATGCCTGGTGGCGGGCGTTCTCGCCGGACTGGGACACATGACGCGCTTTCTGCTGCTCGATGAAGGCGTCGGCATCGGTCTGGGCTCCCTCTGCGGCGCAATCCTCATATCTCTGCTCAGCATCCCCTGCGCCAAACGCTGGCATACTCCTGCGGAGCTCTTTTCCTTTCCCGCGCTGCTGCCCATGATTCCCGGCATGTTCGCCTACAAGACCATTCTTGCGACCATGCAGTTCCTCAGCGCCGACCGGGGCCCGCTGCGCGAAGCCCTGCTCAGCGACATTTTCTTCAACGGGCTCACGACATTCTTTGTCATGTGCGGTCTTGTCATCGGCGCTATTGTCCCCCTGTTTGCCTTTCACAGGGAGTCCATCCTTGTGCGCACCATCTGGCGCAAGGCCCATCCCAATGAAGAACGGGAGTCCGCAAACTGAGGAAGGTTGCGGCCTTCCGCCAGTCCTGCGGAAAGATCGCCCGCGCTCCCGCTCCACAGACAGCAACGCATAGCAGAAGCGGCCCGCCGGTTTCCCGGCGGGCCGCTTCTGTCTCTTAGGACCTGTTAACACTATTCGTAAGTTGTTTTGGGGGGAAGGGAAACCCCTCATCTCTGCTGTCGATGCCCGTAGCTTCCTTCGTCGCAACGGGCACGGCCTGCGGCCGCCTTCGGTCGCTGCCGGCGCGAGAGGGCCCAGCCTTTCCGAAGGAAAGGCGTTCCCGTAAT
>DXFI01000101.1 GCA_019114565.1 Candidatus Desulfovibrio intestinigallinarum
GGGGGCTTGGGGGGAAGGGAAACACCTCTCGCGCCAGCAGCGACCGGATGGCGGCCGCAGGCCGTGCCCGTTGCGACGCAGGAAGCTACGGGCATCGACAGCAGAGATGAGGGGTTTCCCTTCCCCCCAAACAACTTACGAATAGTGTTAACAGGCCCTAAAGCTGCCGGTAGGGAGCCTGTCCGGCTTCGTAATAATTCTGTCCGGTGCTGTCGATGACCACGATGGCGGGAAAGTCCTCGACCTCCAGCGCGGCTACGGCTTCCGGCCCCAAATCTTCATAGGCCAGCACCGTATACTTGCGAATGCAGCGGGCAATAAGCGCCCCGGCTCCGCCCACGGCGGCAAGATAGGGCACGCCGTGGGCCTTCATGGCCTCCACCACGGCGGGGCTGCGGTAGCCCTTGCCGATCATGCCGCGCAGCCCCTGCGCAAGGAGGGCGGGCGTATAGGCGTCCATCCGCCCGGCCGTGGTCGGTCCTGCGGAACCGATGACATGCCCCGGACTGGCCGGACTGGGACCGACATAGTAGACAACCTGCCCCCGCAGATCCACCGGCAGGGACTCGCCCCTGTTCAGAGCTTCCACAAGCCGCTTGTGGGCCGCATCACGCGCGGCAAGGATGGTGCCGGAAACAAGAACCCGGTCGCCCGCGCGCAGGGAACGGGCCGTGGACTCGTTAAACGGCGCATGAATGCGCCGGATTGCATCGCTCATGACTCCCCCCTACAGCAGCACTTCGGCGTGGCGCGCCGCATGACAGTTGATGTTGACCGCCACAGGCAGCGAGGCGATATGGGTGGGCGCCCATTCCACGTGCACCTTGAGGGCCGTTGTACGCCCGCCGAGGCCCTGCGGCCCGATGCCGGTTTTATTGATCATCTCCAGAAGTTCGTCTTCAAAGGCCGCATAGCGCGGATCGGCATTACGGGAAAGCAGGTCCCGCGCGGCCGCACGCTTGGCGCACAGGGCCGCCAGCTCCATGGTGCCGCCGATGCCCACGCCCACGATCATGGGCGGGCAGGAATTGGGCCCGGCCGCAAGCACGGCATCCAGCACGACCTTGCGCACTCCCTCGATACCGTCGGCGGGGACCAGCATGCGGACAACGCTCTTGTTTTCCGAACCGGCTCCCTTGGGCGCCAGACGCAGACGCAGACCGTCGCCGGGCACAAGACGGACATGGAGTACGGCCGGCGTATTGTCCCCGGTGTTCCGGCGCTCGAAAAGCGGCTCTGCAACGCAGGACTTGCGCAGCCAGCCGTCCACATAGCCGCGCCGCACACCCTCGTTGACGGCATCCTCAAAACTGCCGCCCGTAATATGCACATCCTGCCCCACTTCGGCAAAGACCACCGCAAGGCCCGTATCCTGACAGATGGGCACGGACTCGTCGGCGGCAATGGCGGCATTCTGCACGAGCTGGCCCAGAATATCCCGCCCCACCGGGGAGGGTTCCTCCAGCTGCCGCGCAGCCAGCGCCTCGCGCACATCGGCGGGCAGCCGACAGCAGGCCTCCACACAGAGGCGGGCCACGGCGGCGCTGATGTCCTTTACATGAATTTCTTTCATGGCATGTCTCTCTTGATGTAAACGCGCTTTCTTCTTCCCCGCTCCCGCAGGTCTCCCTTTTCGCAGGACTTTCTGCCGGATGAAGCCCTTCCAACGCTGCGGCACGACGTTTGCCGCTGCGCCGGGCGCAAGGCGAGCCTGCAAGGCAATAAAAAAGACCGGCTGAGATTGCTCCCACCGGTCTTTTTCTGGTCTTTGTGCTGGTCGGGATGAAAGGATTTGAACCTTCGACCCCTTGAACCCCATTCAAGTGCGCTCCCAGACTGCGCTACATCCCGACGCGAAGAGAAATCTATCCGAAGACATCCCCCTTGTCAACGCATTCCTTCCCTTTTTTCATTTTTTATTCCTTGCGGCAGCGGCAAGGGAAAGATACCATGCCGACGAAACAGCAAAGGGGGTTTTCATGACGACGGAATCCATGCTCGCGGCGGTTTACGGCGGTATAAACGACATTCATCTTGAGCGCCGCCCTCTCCCGGCCATCCAGAAGCCCACGGACGCCGTTGTGCGCGTGCGTCTGTCCAGCATCTGCACCAGCGATCTGCATATCCGCAACGGCGCGGTGCCGCGCGCCCGTCCCGGCATTATTCTCGGGCACGAATTTGTAGGGGAGGTCGTGGCCGTAGGCGCGGAGGTGCGCAAGGTCCGTCCGGGCGATCGCGTTTCCGCCAATGTGGAAACCTTCTGCGGCAGCTGTTTTTTCTGCCGCAACGGCTTCGTCAACAACTGCGAGCAGGGAGGCTGGGAACTGGGCTGCCGCATTGACGGCTGTCAGGCCGAATATGTGCGCGTCCCCTTTGCCGACAACGGCCTGAATCTGCTCCCCGACAGCGTGGACGATACGGCGGCGCTCCTTGTGGGCGACGTGCTGGCCAGCGGCTATTTCGGCGCGGAACTGGCGGAAATACGCCCCGGCGACAGCGTGCTGGTGCTGGGGGCTGGTCCCGTGGGCCTCTGCGCCATGAGCTGCGCCCGGCTCTTCGGCCCGGCGCGCATCATCGCCTGCGATCCCCTGCCGGAGCGTCTGGAGCTGGCCCGGCGCATGGGCGTTGCCGACGTTCTGCTCAATCCGACAACGGACAATGTGCCGGAAGCCGTGCAGGCCCTGACGCTCGGACGCGGGGCCGACGCAGTTATTGAAGCCGCAGGCGGGCACGACACCTTTCAGACGGCGTGGCAGGCGGCGCGCGCCAATGCCTGCGTGGCCGTCGTGGCTCTGTACGAGGAAGATCAGGTGCTGCCCCTGCCGCGCATGTACGGCAAAAATCTGATATTCAAGACCGGCGGCGTCGACGCCATTCACAGCGACCGCCTCATATCTCTGATAGCCAGCGGAAAGATTGATACGCGACCGCTCATCACGCATACCTTTCCGCTGTCGCGCATCATGGATGCCTACAGCCTGTTCGAGCGCCATGCCGACGGCTGCGTCAAGTGCGCCATCCGGCCGGACGACGCGCAGGAAGGATAAGCCGAAACGCGGGAAAAAGCCTTCCCCGTTCCTGGCCCGGGCAAAAGACCCCTGCCTTCGGGAGAAGGCAGGGGCCTTTGCAAGAACAAGGAGCAGCATCTTTACTGTTTCCGGGGACAGAGCCACAGAGAAAACCACGACGCACCTGCGCGACACCATCTTCCAGACAGAGCAACTCCGGTTTGAAACACTTTGCGTTTCAAACCGGATGGCAAAACGCTCTGAAAAAGCGCGCTGGGGAAGGGATGGGGGCCTGGGGGAAGGATTACGGGAACGCCTTTCCTTCGGAAAGGCTGGGCCTCTCGCGCTAGCAGCGACCGAAGGCGGCCGCAGGCCGTGCCCGTTGCGACGAAGGAAGCTACGGGCATCGACAGCAGAGATGAGGGGTTTCCCTTCCCCCAGAAAAAAACATAAAACTAGCCCCGCCGCAGGCCTCCGGGCACGGGGGGAACCTTCTGAAGCTTGTTCTGCGCCGCTGCCGGGGCTTCCTGCGGGGGCGGCAGGGTTCCCGGGGCGTCCACGATGGCGTGCAGCAGGCCCATGCTGCTTTCCACATCCTGCTTTTCCGCCACTTCCTGGCGCAGGAAGTTGTTGATGAGCGGCATCTTGATGATGGCCTCGTCGATTTCGGGATTGCTGCCGCGCGCATAGGCCCCGATATTCACCATATCCTCGACCTTGCGATAGGTGCTCATGCTGCGCAGGACGGCGCGTCCGGCCATGAGATCATCCCGCTTGCAGATGTCGGAACGCAGACGGCTGATGGAGCGCAGCACGTCAATGGCCGGGAAATGACCCTGGTCGGCCAGATCGCGTGTCAGCACGATATGCCCGTCCAGAATGGAGCGCACGGCGTCGGCAATGGGTTCGTTGAAGTCGTCGCCGTCCACCAGCACCGTATACACCCCGGTAATGGTCCCGGTGGAGGAACGGCCCGCGCGCTCCAGCAGCTTGGGCAGCTGGGCAAAGACCGTCGGCGTATAGCCCTTGGTCGTGGGCGGTTCTCCGATGGCAAGGCCCACTTCGCGCGCCGCCATGGCAAAACGCGTAACCGAGTCCATCATCAGGAGCACGTCCTTGCCCTTGTCGCGGAAGTATTCGGCCACGGCGGTGGCCGCATAGGCCGCCCGCATACGCACCAGAGGCGACTGATCGGAAGTGGCAATGACAAGTACGGAACGGGCCATGCCTTCGGGGCCGAGATCGCGCTCCATGAATTCCAGCACTTCACGGCCGCGTTCGCCAATCAGACCGATGACGTTGACGTCGGCCTTGGTATAGCGGGCCATCATGCCCATGAGCGTGGACTTGCCCACGCCGGAACCGGCCATGATGCCCACGCGCTGCCCCTTGCCCAGCGTGATCAGACCGTTGATGGCGCGCACGCCCACGTCCAGAATGTCCGTAATGCGGGGACGCTGCAAGGGATTCGGCGGATCGGCATACAGACTGCCCAGCTCCGGATGCCATTCCCGTCGCGCGTCCATAATCCACTGCGGCGTAAAGGGGCGCTGCGCCTCCATCTGCGCGGCAAAGTCCGCCTTGCCCTCCGAGGTCTGCGCCAGCGGCGACGCGCACAATTCGGTGCTGATGGCCGGACCGGAGTCCAGCGGCGTGCCGAAGGCGTCAAAGGCGCGTCCCAGCAGTTCCGGGCCCACGGGGAAGACCGGCGGCAGACTGGTGTTGCGGATGCGGCTGCCGGGCCGGATACCCCGCATATCGCCATAAGGCATGAACAGCAGATTGCCGTCGCGGAAACCCACGACTTCAGCGGCAATGCCCTCGCTGTCTTCCGAAGGCATCATGTGGCAGACAGCCCCCAGAGGCGCCCGCAGGCCGCTGCCTTCAGCCACAAGACCAACCACCTTGGTCACCTTGCCGTACAACTTCATGGGGCTGCCCGCCTGCAAAAGCCGACTACAGGACTGGGGATCAAGCTTCATGGTCTTTCCTTGTTCTGGAAGCTGTTTCAAAAACGGATCAGGGACAGCGCCGCCTCTTTCCCCGCAACACTGCTACGCGGAAAGAGACAGCCTTACAGAAGCCGGGGGACTACGCGCCGGGCAGGAAGCCGCCGCCGGTCAGAATTTCCGGAGAGGTGGCAGGAGCCGGTTTGGGATGCGGCGCTGCGGGCGCGCTGGCAGAAGGCGTGGCCGGCGGCTCCTCAAGCGGGAAAAGCTCGTCTTCCAGCGCCGCGCGCGAAGCGTTGGAACGCGGTTCCGGCAGCGATTCCTCTTCCGCAACGGCGGACGCCGCCTCCGGAGTTGCCGGGACTTCCGCCGCTTCCGGGGCAGGAGGCATATCCTGCGCGTCTTCGGGCAGAGCGGGCTCTTCCGCCGCGGGCAGGACATCGGCGCTGCTCTCTGCGGGAACGGCTGCTTCCGCCTCCGGAGCCGCCGCGACGGGCTCTTCGGGCGGGAGCTCGACGTCGCTGCCGTCCGGCTGCGCCGCCGCTTCCGCCAGGGTCCGGTCAAGCTCCGCATCAGAGAGCACATCCGCTTCGGCCTGAACGTCTTCCGGCGCGGTTTCCAGCGGAGGTTCCGCAGCAGCGGCGGCCACCGGCGCGGTTGCCGCAGGCGCGGGAGCGGGAGCGGTTACTTCCGCTGCCGGAGCGTCCACCGGCGCAAGCGCCCTGATGCGCTGTACGGCGCGCTGCGCCATCTCTTCGGCTGCCTCGCGCACCGTGCGCTCCGCATCGCTGCCGGGCAGGGCCAGATGGACCAGCACGCTGTCCACCAGGTCCTTGAAGCATTCTCTGCGCGCATCCACGCTGCCGCTGTTGGTTTCCACAATAAAACCGCCCAGCTCCAGAGACGCGTCGCCTTCCACAACCCAGTTCTGCAATTCCGGCGCGCGCTCCCGCGCGGCTTTGAACAGGGTCCCGACCATCTTCTCGTCATCGGGGTGCACCCTGACGGTGATGGTGGCGCGATTTTCCAGCAGCGACAGGGAGTCCAGCAGAACAGCGCGTACAACGGCGTCGTGCTGCGTATCCATCACATGACCCGTGGCGGCGCTTACCGCCACGCGGGTCAGCTCGGCCAGGTCCTCGCGCCACTGGGCGTCAATGGTTTCAAACTGCGCGGAAAGAGCCTGCAGCACCCACGCCAGATGCTGCCCCAGCTCGCCCCGGAAGGCCCGCAATTCGCCCTCGGCGCTTTCCACCCCGGCGGCATGGCCGTCCGCCTGCGCGGATTCGTGAATCCGGGCGGCATCATCGCGGATGCGCTGGGCCTCGGCCCTGATGTCGGCGGCTTTCTGCAATTCCGCCTGCATGGCCTCGTAGCCTTCTTTTGTGGACTGACGGATGCGTTCCACTTCCGCCAGTATCAGATCGCTCTGGCGCTGCGCCTCTTCCCGGGCCTCGGCCAGCACCTTCTGGCGTTCGGCGTAGGCTTCGCCCAGAATCTGCCGCGCCCGCTCGGTAGCCTTTTCGCGGACGCGCTCCATATAGTCTTCCTGCACCTTCTGGCGCACCTGAGCCCGGCGCGCGGGCTCCTGCATGGCGTCCAGTTCCTCCACGGTGGCTTCGCGCTCACCCATGAAGATGGTACCCCACTTCTTGCGCAAATCGTCCAGGGGCATGGTTGTTCTTCCTTTTTTCGTTTCGGCGTGGACAGTTCCAGCCATATTCCCGAACAGCCGGCAGAAGCACGGACCGCCGCACCGGAGGACGCTCTACGAAAAAACGCCCATGCTCCGGCGGCTGCGGAAGAGACGCCCGCGCCCGGGGGCAGCATGACCAAAGAAAACAGACGGCTTTCGTCCGACGCGGCTCCGGCGTTCCGGAGAGACACCTGCCGTACCGTACGGCACGGCGGCGACGCGCTGCGGCAGTCCTGCCGCCGCGCCGCTCCCCGGCCCCGCATCGGAGCCGCTGCCGGCAAAGCTCCGCTAGACAAAAATGTCGCTGTTGCCGCCGCGGTTGACCACGACCTTGTTCTCGGCCTCGAGCCGCCGCACGACCTTGACGATATTCTGCTGTGCGCCTTCCACGTCCGAAAGCTTGGTGGGACCCATGTATTCCAGTTCTTCCCGGATCATGTTGGCGGCGCGCTCGGACATGTTGCGGAAGAACTTTTCCTTGAGTTCGTCGCTGGCGCCGCGCAGGGCAAGAATGAGGTCTTCCTGCTGCGTTTCCCGGATGACTTCGCGGATGCCCTTGTCGTCGATGTTCTTGCAGTCTTCGAACACGAACATGAGGTTGCGGATATCTTCGGCCATCTGGGCGGAATCTTCCTCGATTTCCGAAAGCACTTCCTCTTCCGTGGCGCGGTCCACGGCATTGAGGATTTCGGCCACGGACTGCACGCCGCCGACCTTCTTGCCTTCCTTGCCGCCCATGGCAATGAGCTGGCTCGTGAGCACCTTGTCCACTTCCATGAGCATGTCTTCCGGCACGGATTCGAGGCGCGCCAGACGCATGAGCACTTCGGCGCGGACGCCGGCGGGCAGGCTGGTCAGCAGGCTTGCCGCCTGATCGGAATTGAGGTGTCCCATAATCAGGGCCAGCGTCTGCGGGTGTTCGTTGCGCAGAATCTGCGACAGCATGCGCGGGCTCACCTGACCGAGCTCGCGGAAGGGGGCGGGGCCGGTATCGAGGTTGAGAGTGTCCATGATGTACTTGGCCGTTTCCGGGTCCGTATTCTTAACAAGCAGCCGCTTCAGAATATCGCTGCCGCCGGAAATCATGTCCACGCCTTCCACCAGCGACTCGTGGAAGTCGCGCAGCACCTGCTCCACCACGTCCTTGGGCACAGGCGGCAACTCCACAATCGCGCGGGAAACATCGGCTATTTCCTGTCGATCCATGCGCTTGAACACGTCCGAGGTGAACTTGTCACCCATGGCAAGCAAAAGTACGGCAATGCGCTGCTGTCCCGTCAATTCCATCCCCGATCCTCCACGGCGACCTCCGGTTGCCTGACGCCCGCCGCCTCTCCCCGCAGCGCGCGTCCGCTCCCGTTTTTCTTGATATAAAATGTAGACATTTTTACGAGTTTTTTTAACCCACTGCCCCAAATATGAAAAATCGGCGCTCCGGGAAAAAATATGCCGGAGAGCCTCGACGAGTGATGCGCGACTCTTGCGAGCCGCGCATCACTTTCTCATTACTTGTCGTGATTACTGCTTTTTGTCAAGCCACCGCTTGATGATATTGATTGCCTGATCCATATGCTGATCCGTCATACGGAAGAGCCTCAATTTCAATTCTTCCACGCGCTGATTGGTTTCCTTCTGGGCGTGGCGCAGGGCCTTGATGTCCGCGAGGGAGGGGAGGTCCTTGCCCCCGTCGTCGACGGGCTGAGGGCGTCCGCTAGGCTTTTGCACTACTTTCATTCTTTCCCATCCAGCCGCGCATAAGGGTCACAACCTGTTCCATGTGATTGTCGGACAGGGCGAAGATATGCGCCTTGAGAGCTTCGATATCCTTGTAGGACATTTCGTCCTCATCCTCGTCCCCAGCTTCCGCATCACCCTTGGCCGCATCTTCCAGAGCTTCATAGAGAGCAAGCTGTTCTTCGGCGGCAGGCAGGCCCACAAGGTCGTCGACCATTTCCCCGGCTTCCACTTTCGGGCGGATGAGGGCCAGCACCACGGGGCGGACGACCAGCATCAGGAAGAGGAAGGCCAGCAGGGCATTGAGCAGCGGCTTGCCCAGACGTTCGGCATAGGTGGCGAGGATGTCGCCAAAGTTCGGGTCAACCGGCGGTTCGGAATCCATGAAGGGAGCGGAGCTCACTTCGAGGGAGTCGCCGCGCGCCGTATCCAGACCCACTGCATTTGACACCAATTGCCGCACGCGATCAAGTTCTTCCTTGCTGCGGGGCGTGAAGGCCCAGGCGCCGTCCACCTTCTGATAGGTGCCGTCGATGATGACGGCCACGGTCAGGCGGCGAAGATCCCCCACGTTGGCGACAATCTGCTGTTCTTCCTTGTTGATTTCGTAGTTGGTGGTGCGGGTTTCACGGCTGCCGTTCTGGTCGGACACGGAACCGGTGATGCCGTCGCCGCGGAAGTTGGCATCGGGAGCGCCGCCTTCAAGATTGGCGCGGCCCTGCTGCGTTTCTTCGCTGCGCTGCTCGCTGCGCACGGCCACCTTTTCGGGATCATAGAGCTCGCGGCGGATGGTCTTCTGGCTGAAGTCCATGTCGGCGTTGACCTTGGCGATGACGCGGCCGGGACCAAAGAGCGGCTGCAGCATTTCCTCAATGCGGCGCTCCAGGTTGCGCTGCACTTCGAGCCGGTGCTCCATCTGCGTGGAGGAAGCGCCCGCCAGGCTGTCCGACACGGGCTGATAAAGCACCTTGCCGCCGTTGTCGGTAATGGACACATGGTTGGGATCAAGACCTTCCACAGCCATGACGGTCATGTTGAGGATGGCGTTGATTTCCTTGGGGTCGGGCTTGCGGGTGGGCGAATGCAGCTTCAGCACCACCGATGCGGACGGAGCCTGACGATCTTCCACAAAGAGGCTGCGCTGCGGAATAACCAGATGGACGCGGGCGCTCTCGACGCTGGGAAATTCGCTGATGGTGCGCGCCAGTTCGCCCTGCAGCGCTCTGGTGTAGTTAATCTTCTGCACAAAGTCCGTCTGACCGACCTTGACCTTGTCGAAGAGCTCAAAGCCGATGCCCTGCCCCACCAGACCGCCTTCGCCGGCAACCCGGATGCGCTGGGCATAGACGACTTCGCGCGGCACCATGACGGTCGTGCCGTTGTCGGCAAGCTGATACGGCGTCTTGTCAGCCTGAAGCATCTTGATGACGCGGTTGGCGTCTTCCGGCGTCAGGTTGGAATACAACACCTGAAAATCGGGGCGGCTGGAATAGATGGCCAGCCCTATGAATGCGGCAAGCACGAGAACGGTGCCGGCACAGACGGAAATCCGCTGTCCCTTGCTCATGCGGCCCCAGGCTTCTTTGATTCGTTCACTGATACTGGACATGAAAGGCGGTGTGGCCATGGTGTTACTCCTCATCCTGACGGTTCCTGACGAGGCTTTGACGCCTCGCTCTCGCACTGTATTATGCAACGCCCGTGCCAAAATGAGAAAAGCCGTTTTCCCATGCCCCGGGGGCACGAAAAAACGGCGCAAAGCCTCTTTTCACGGGCCTTTGCCCGCACCGCGGCGCTGCCGCGCAGGACAAAGAAAAAATGACACGCGCGTCAGCGGATCGCCGCAGACGTTCCGCCGCGCTGCCAAAACAATGAACACGCAGCCCGGCATACCGGCCCTGCGCGGAAAGCACGGGAAACCGGCGCCCCGCCTGCGTCGTCCGTCTGACGGCAGGAAACAGACCGGGCAGGACGCCTTCCGCGCCGCTGCCGGCACGCAAAGCCCCGCGCCGCAGACGCAGGGCACATGCGATCCCGGGAAAAGGCTCCAGCTCCGCCGCCGCTGTCCGCAGAGCTGTCGTCTGCTCCGCACACAACGGTCCGGCCTTTTCCGGGTGAGAACAAAAAAATGACGCCCCCACGACATCTCCCCACTGCCGCAAGGACGCCAAATGTCAGTAACCTCTCCGACTCCCTGCCGCGAACGTCGACGGACACGGACGGCTGTCCGCCGCCGCTGCCGCGCCGCGCACGGGAGCGCAGCGAAATTTCCCGGGATGCTGGACGGCAAGACGCTCTCGTGTCATGCTGAAGACGCCTGTTTTCGCCAGCGGGCACAAAAAACTATCGCCCTTTTTCAAGACAGACCATATCCCCTGGAGGTCTCATGCCACGAGTACAGCACTTCCTTCTTGCGGCGCTGCTGATCATCATGGCCGCCACACCGGCAGCGGCCACGCAACATCTTACCGGCGAAGCCTTTGACGGCCTGCGCTGGGGGACGCCCGTCACGGCGCTGCCGCCCTTCCTCGGCACGGCAAAAAAGCTGATCGAACCGGTCGTCACCGATCAGAATATGTACCACTATGCGCTTTCCAGCGCCATGAGCATTGCCGACAAACCGGTCCTGGGCTACGTCAGCACAGCCGAAACGCAGCGCCTTAACGGACTGCTGTTCCATTATTGCGGCGCCCGCACCTTTGCCGTGGCCATGAAAGCCTTCCGGGACATGGCGCACGCCCTGTCGCGCCAGTGGGGCCCCTATCGTAACGAGAGCCTGACCGGACGCCATATTTACGGGCACGAACATTACCGTTATCGCTGGCGCAGCGTGTATACCGTCATCACGCTGACCGCCGACTTCTATAACGGCAACGGAGAAATTTTCGTCGAGTATCTTCCCGTCATCTATTAGAGCATTTTCAGTTTGAAATGCTTCGCATTTCAAACCATACGGCCTGTCGTTTCGCGGAAAAAGCGCTGTTTTTCCGCTCACTTTGGGCCGGGCGGCGCTGTGACGCCTCGCGCCTTGCCTTTTTCAACGATAAAACGCTCTAAAGGTATTACGCGCGTCCGACACGGCGCAGTGCCGTAAAGCAGCCCGAAAGCGTACCCGGGGCGCATGCCGCAAACGCGGCCGGTTCGGGGTCTTTCCCCTTCCGCAGTCTTCCATCCATGCGCGGCGAGGGCTGCCGTTTGCCTGCGGCAGCGAAAAACTCGCCCGGGCAGAGACAGATGCCGGACTGTCCGCGCTCCCGTCCTTTCCCGAAGCGTCGGGCACATCCCTGCGGACTGCTCCGGCGCATTCCGTCAGACGCACGGCACCGCATGGCGGCATGCCGACGCTGTGCCGGCTTTCCGTCGCCCTCCGCCCGCAGCTGCCTTCCGGCTGCGGGCACACGCGGCGGCATGAGAAGAAAGATCGGAAAATCCGTTTCTCCGGGCCGGAGTCCGGCGCAGAGAAGCCGGAAGGGCATCAGAATTGCAGCTTGGCCAGTTCCTTGTAGGCTTCCAGCACCTTGCCGCGCACAGCCGTGGTCAGCTTCATGGCAAGGCTGGACTTCTGCATGGTCACCATGAGTTCATGCACGTTCTGGTTGCGCCCCGACGCAAAATCTTCCACAGCCTGCGCCTTGGCCTGCTGCAGGTCATTCACCCGCGCCAGCGATTCGGAAAGCGTCTGCGAAAAGCTGTTGTCCTGTCCGAAGGCCGTATGCCGCGCTTCCCGCCGCACCATGAAATCGCTGTGCGAACCGAAATCCTCGCTCCGGTCCACGCTGTCGCGCAGCAGGCTCCTGTCCGTGCCGCGGCTGTACTGCACCGGCATTCCCTGACGCAGGGAGCTTTCCACCGCATTGAAATGCTGCACGGCATTTTCATACGCCTTCATACCCGTAGACTGCACACCCATGCTCTTTCTCCTCTTCCCGCGGTGCGTTCCTGCCCGGGAACACAGCCGCCTTATGCCGTTCTTTCAGACGCTGCCGGAACTGTCCTGTCCGCAGCGGAACATTTCCGTTTACTTGCCGATTTCCAGGGCCTTGGTATACATGCCCTTGATGGCTTCCATGGTGGTGACGTTGGCTTCGTAGTTGCGCTGCGTCGTCATCATGTGCGCCATTTCTTCCACCACGTTGATGTCGGGATAGAACACATAGCCGTCCGCATTGGCATCGGGATGCCCCGGTTCGTACACACGCTTGAGCGGACGATTGTCGATATTCACCGACATGACGCGCACGCCCTTGAGTTCGCGATCCAGCGCCGAGCGCATATGGATGGAAAAGGGATCATCCACATCCGTGGCCACCTGCACCACCGTGCGGCGGCGGTAAGGGCCGCCCAGCGGCGTACGCGTGGTCTTGACGTTGGCAAGGTTCATGGAAATGGTATTCATGCGCGTGCGGTCGGCCGTCAGGCCGGATGCACTGATATCAAGCGCCGTCATGAAATCCATAATAACTCTCCTTTACTGCCTGCGATTCCTAGAGCATTTTCTGTTTGAAGCGCTGTGCGTTTCAAACCCTGCGGCCTGTCATTTTGCTGGAAAAATGCAGTTTCTCCGCTCACTTCGGGCCGGGCGGCGCTGTGCCGCCTCGCATTTTACCTTTTCAAGGCTAAAACGCTCTAGACCTGCTTGGCGTCCTGAATCAGCGTGGCCAGTCCTTCAAAATTCTTGGCCTGAATCTGAGTCAGAGCCGAATACTGGAGCTGATTCTTGGCATGCTTGGCCATTTCCTTATCGATGTTCACACGGTCTTCGCCGTGAATCTGGCGCGGCTTGAATTGCTTGAACCATTCGGGAGAAAAGGTCTCTGCAGAAAACGTTGCAGGCATATGCCCCGCACGAGTCGTAGCCATAGTACCGCGCATATCAAGGCCAAGCGCCTTCTGCAACTCGTCTTCAAATTCCAGCTCGCGCGGCTTGTAATTGGGGGTTTCCATATTGGCAAGGTTACTGGCAATCACATTCTGCCGCTGCAGCTGCATATCCATAACCTTGCTGATCAAATCAACCTGCGCATTGAACATACTCTTCATGACACGTCTCCCACGTGATTGCTTTCGTTGTACACTGCTAAAAGCAACATGCGTGCCACACACAAAAAATTCAATAATATCAATATAAAAAAACCGCCGCGCAGTTGCGCGGCGGTTTTTTGACTAAACGAAAACACGTCGTTTACGCTCCGGTCCCTCCCCGGAAGCGCAAAAAGCGACAAAAAACAAGCATATCCCTCAGCTGTACGCCCTCCTCAATCAGGGGTTGCGGGTACCCGTGCAGAAAAAAGCCGGCGCGCCGGAAGCAGGGACGAAAACCGCAGCGGCTCTCGTAAAAACGGCGCATGCGCGGCGTATCGCCCGTTCCGACAATCATGGCGTCACAGGTACTGTCATACAGACCGCACAGGCGCATCAGGAGCTGCGTTCCGCAGCCCTGCCCGCGAAAGGCCGGCGCCGTCGCCAGAAGCGTGCACTCGCAGACGCGGAGCCCTTCGAGCGCGGGCGCAAGCCCGGCCTCCCGGCCTCCGGCGGCAAAGGACGCGCTGACATCCGCCACCACGGCCATGCTCACCGGTTCCCGTTTGTTACGGAACAGGCCGTACAGCTCGCCCTCCCGCAGATGACGCCGCAACAGGGCTTCATTGTCATCGGCAGGACGCAGAAACGGTAAAAAGCGTTCTTTGGCGACACGAATGCGCCGCAACAGCAGATTGGGCACGGCGGACATCATTTCAGACGCATCTCCGCATCGCTGACGCCCCGCTCCCGCAGGCGCAGGTAGACATGGGCACAGGCCTCGGCATCGGAGGCCGCGTCATGATGTCGCAGGGGAATACCGAAATACTCGCACACAATATTCAGCTTGCGCGACGGCAGCGGCAGCGAGCGCCGCGATCCCTTGAGCGTGCACAGAAAAGGAATGCCCGGACGCTCGAAGCCCGCGTTTTTGCAGCAGGCATACAGCACCCGGCGATCAAAGCCCGCGTTATGGGCCAGCAGCCATTGCGCCCCCTCCATGAAGGCGGCCATCTGCGGCCAGACGTCGGCAAATGTCGGCGCATCGCGCAGCATGGGCCAGGTCAGGCCGTGCACTTCCGTAAACAGAACACGCGAAGACGGCGGACGCAGGAGCGTCGAAAAGCTGTCCGTCACCTGCCCGTTCTCCACACGGGCCAGTCCCACGGCGCAGGCGCTCCCCGCGTCATAACCGGACGTTTCAAAATCTATGGCCACACATGACGGCAGGGCCGAAAAAAGCATCCGCAGTTCTCCCGACCCAGAGCATTTTCAGTTTGAAACGCTCCAGGAAACAGTCACAATAAAAAGACTCCAAAAAGGGAAGAACGCCCGGCGTCCTTCCCTTTCAAAAAAGCGGCACGTGTCGTGTCCGCTGTCACAAACAGTTTATGCGGCGGCCTTCGCGGCCGCTTCACGCAGACGATCCGCAATATAGGCGCGCATGTCCGCGTCGTCTTCATCCAGATTGAAGCAGCAGGCGTCCTCACCCATGAGGCCCTGCGGCACATAATCGCCCAGCTCCGAAGGATCGGTAATCATGTCGGCGTAGAAGCACACGGACAGCCAGCGGCTTTCGGGTTCGTCGTCCACCACGTCCACAAGCACGAAAAGCTCGCGCCCCTGCTGTTTTTCATGCCGGGCGCGCAGGGAGTAGCTCACGCCGGGACGGCTCTTGAACTCAAAGGAGACGCCGGGCACGGCCGCCAGCAAATCCCGATAGGAAAGAAAGGTCGATCTGGCGTTGAGCGGATCGACTGTCCAGCCTTCCAGAAAGGCATCCAGTTCTTGCAGTGCAGTGGACATGGGACCTCCTTTGTCCGTGATTCGCGCAAAAAAGACGATGAGCGAAGTATAGCCCGGAACACAACGCCGCTTCAAGCCTGATCCGGCCGACAGGC
>DXFI01000102.1 GCA_019114565.1 Candidatus Desulfovibrio intestinigallinarum
ATACAACAAGCCCCCTCCAGAGCCATATGTAATATGCTATTCTATCTATCTAATAACTTGCAAAGTAATGTTACTAACCCCTGATGCGGCACGCACGTTCAGACGTGCGGCGCATTCTGCTTGTACGCCAGAGCAGAGGGCAATGCAACGCGCCGTCACTGCCGGTCCAGAACGCGCAGGGCCACGGCTTCGGCCAGATGCGGCAGTTTCAGGGGCAGGGTTTCGCTGCTGCCCGCCCGCACGGCTTCCAAATCCGCAATGGTGCGCGCCAGACGCAGCACCCGCGTATAGGCCCGCGCCGAAAGTCCCAGACGCTGCACAGCGCTTTCCAGCAGGGCGTGCCCTTCGGCATCCGGCGCGCACCAGCGTTCCAGCAGACTGCCGGAAAGATCGGCGTTGCAGCGGGCCGCCGTCCCTGCGTAACGCTCCAGTTGCAGGCGGCGGGCCGCCGTCACGCGCTCCCGAATTTCCGCCGAGGTCTCCCCTTCTCCTGTGGCGCGCAAAGCCTCGTAAGGCACGGCCGGAACTTCCACATGCACGTCGATACGATCCAGCAGCGGGCCGGACAATCTGGCCCGGTAACGTTCCCGCTGTTCGGTGCGGCAGGTGCATGTATGCGTCGGATCGCCCAGATACCCGCAGGGACAGGGATTCATGGCCGCCACCAGCATGCAATCCGCCGGATAGACGACGCTCTGACTTGCGCGGGAAATGCAGACACGGCCGTCTTCCAGGGGCTGGCGCAGCACTTCCAGCGCGCTTTTACGGTATTCCGGCAGTTCGTCCAGAAAAAGCACGCCCCTGTGCGCCAGCGTGACTTCGCCGGGACGGGGCCATGCGCCGCCCCCGACCAGCGCAACTTCCGACACCGTATGATGCGGCGATCGGAAAGGACGCCGCGTCATCAGGCCCTGACCGGCGCGCAGCAGTCCCGCCACGCTGTACACCCGGGTCACGTCCAGCGCTTCCTCAAAATCCAGCGGCGGGAGAATGGTCGGCAGACGCTGGGCCAGCATGCTTTTACCACTGCCGGGCGGGCCGATCAGCAAAATATTGTGTCCGCCCGCCGCCGCTATCTCCAGAGCGCGCTTGGCGGCCTGCTGGCCCTTCACTTCCGCATAATCCTGCGCCATGCCCGGCCCTTCGTCCTCGGGCAGCGCGGGCGGCACGGGCTCCAGCGTCACCTCCCCGGCCAGAAAGGCGGCACACTGCGCCAGCCCGGCCGGAGCAAACACGGGCAGCCCCCGGACAACGGCCGCTTCCGCCGCATTGCCCGGCGGCACGATGATACCGCGCACGCCCCGCTCCCGCGCCAGAATGGCCAGCGGCAGAATGCCCGGCACGGGCCTGAGTTCGCCGGACAGCGAAACCTCTCCGGCCATAAGATACTCGCCCACGGCATCGGACGGCAGCAGTCCCGCCGCAGCCAGCAGCCCCATAGCCAGCGGCAAATCATAGGCCGTGCCGTTCTTGCGTCGCCCGGCGGGCGCAAGATTGACCGTCACCCGCGCCGGAGGCAGACGAAAGGCCGCCGCGCGCAAGGCCGAAAAAACCCGTTCCCGCGCCTCCCGCACAGCCGTCTCCGCAAGCCCCACCAGACTGAACGCGGGCAGGCCCTGCCGCGTATAGTCCACCTCCAGCTCTACCGGATAGGCGTCCACGCCCTCAATTCCGCCGGACAACAGGCGTACAATCATTGTGCGGGCTCCTTGCTCGATTGCGCTCACTCTTTGGGCTGTTTGGGGGGAAGGGGAACCCCTCTGCCAACGCGAGAGGGGTTTCCTTCCCCCCGTAATCCCCTATTGCCCCTACGCCTTGCGGGGCTGATAGGTGCACAGAGGTTCCGGGGCCATATGGTTGCCGCTCATGCTGTAGGCACGGGCGCGGCACCCGCCGCAGACCTTGTGGAACTCGCACACGCCGCACTTGCCCTCGTAGCACTTCTGATCGCGGAACTGCTTGAAATAGGCACTGTTGCGCCAGATTTCCGGAAAGGGCGTCTCGCGGATATTGCCGCAGTTCAGCTCCAGATAGCCGCAGGGCTGCACCTGCCCCGTATGGCTGATGAAGCAGAACCCGGTGCCGCCCAGACAACCACGCGTCAGGGCGTCCATGCCGAAGGTGGCCGGAGAAACGCTCACGCCCTCCTCATGAGCCCGCTGCCGCATGATGCGGTAGTAATGGGGGGCGCAGGTTGCCTTCAGGTGCATGGAGGTCGTTTTGCGGAAGTCGTACAGCCAGTGCAGCACGTCCTCATATTCCTCGGCGGTGATGACCTGATCGGCCAGCCCGGCCGCCCGGCCCATGGGCACCAGGAGGAAGATGTGCCACGCCGCCGCGCCGATGCGCTCGCACAGTTCAAAAATCTTCTTGAAGCTGTGGAGATTGTTGCGCGTGACGGTCGTGTTGATCTGGAAGGGCAGCCCGGCCTCCTTGAGATAGCCGATACCCCGCATGCTGGCGTCAAACGCGCCGGGAACGCCCCGGAAGGCGTCATGGCTGGCGGCATCCGCCCCGTCAATGGAGATGGAGCAGCGATCCACGCCCGCCTCCTTGAGACGGCGGGCATTTTCGGGCGTAATCAGCGTACCGTTGGGCGAAAAGGCGCAGACAAGCCCCTTGGCATGCGTGTAGGCCACCAGATCATAGACATCGGCGCGCATCATGGGATCGCCGCCGGTAAAGATGATGATGGGCTTGCCTACCTGCGGGAAGGTGTCAATCAGCGCCTTTGCCTCTTCGGTGGACAGCTCGCCGGGATAGGGTTCGGGATGCGCCTCGGCCCGGCAATGCTTGCAGGCAAGATTGCAGGAGCGCGTCACTTCCCAGGCGATGAGCTTGCAGGCGGGAGAACCGTCTTCCAGCGTCCGGGGACCGCCCATGGCCGGATGCCCCTTGCGGGGATCATGGCCGCCCGGATGCTCGCCCGGGTGGCCTCCCGGATGCCCTGCTGCGTTGTGAGGATGTTCCGTCATCAGCGCACCAGCCCCTTTTCCAGAAGGGTTTCGCTGAAATAGGTAATCAGCATCTTTGCGCCCGCGCGCTTGAGGCCCAGCAGGCTTTCCAGCATTACGGCCTGCTCGTCAATCCAGCCGTTCATCCCCGCGGCGCGGATCATGGCGTATTCGCCGCTGACCTGATAGGCGCACAGGGGCACGTCCACATTTTCGCGCACAAGGCGGATAATGTCGGAATACGGCCCGGCGGGCTTGACGATCAGGGCGTCCGCCCCTTCCTCGATAACATCGGCGCAGGCTTCCAGCACGGCTTCGCGCCAGTTGCCGGGGTCCATCTGATAGGCCTTGCGGTCGCCGCAGGACGGCGCGGATTCCGCCGCCTCGCGGAACGGGCCGTAATAGGCCGAAGCATACTTGACGGCATAGCTCATGATGGGCGTCATCACATGCCCGGCCAGATCCAGCGCTTCGCGGATGGCGGCCACGCGGCCATCCATCATGTCGGACGGGGCCACCACGTCCGCGCCGGCCTCCACCTGACTTACCGCCGTTTTGGCCAGCAGCTCCAGCGTGGGATCATTGAGCACCCGGCCTTCGGGCGTCAGAATGCCGCAGTGCCCGTGGCTCATGTACTCGCACAGGCACACGTCGGTCATGATGACCAGACGGGGGAAGCGCTTGCGCAGACGGCGCACGGCCTGCTGCACAATGCCGTTCTCGGCATAGGCTCCGCTGGCCTTTTCGTCCTTGACGGCCGGGATGCCGAAGATAATCACGGAGGTCAGGCCCATGTCCACGGCCTTTTCCACCTGTTTTTCCAGTTCGTCCAGCGAAAGCTGATACTGGCCGGGCATGGCGGAAATTTCCTTGCGGAAATGGCTGTCGTCCGTTTCCACCACAAAATAAGGCATGATCAGATCTTCCGCCAGCAACGGCGGCGTATCGCGCACCAGCGCACGCAGTTCCGGCGATTGACGCAGACGACGACCACGATGAAAATCACGCAACATGAGAACCTCTGTCGTTTGAGATGTCCCGTTCCGGTCGGAGAAGGGGCCTGTCCCTTTCTCCGATGCGCGTCATTTCATAGACGCGCCCCCGGGGGGCAGGACACATCCCCCGGGCAGGCTTTTGACTTCAAAGGGGGAAGGAGAATTCCTTCCGCAGCAGCGTAAGGCCCCTCCTTCCCCCTCAAAACAGAACTATTCACTTTCGGCCGGGCGACGCTGTTCCGCCGCCTCGCGTTTTACCCTTTTCAAGGGCAAAACGCTTTACCCCTCAATTACAGACCGATTTCCTCATCGGTCAGATAGCAGGCGGGGTCCTGGGCCCAGATATCGCCGTAGTAGGCTTCGGCACGGGCGCGGAAGTTGCCGCCGCAGATGGAGAGATAGCGGCACTTGGCGCAACGGCCGCCCACATGGGCTTTCTTGTCCTTGAGCTTGTGCAGCAGCTCGATGGAAGGATCGTCCCAGATTTCCGAGAAAGGACGCTCCAGCACATTGCCGAAGGTATGGTTGCGCCAGAACTGATCGGCGTGCACCTGCCCGTCCCAGGAAATGCAGCCGATGCCGCGCCCGGAGTTGTTGCCTTCGTTGAATTGCAGCAGCTCGAACACTTCCTCGGCGCGTTTGGGATCTTCCTTCTTCAGACGCATCCAGACATAAGGCCCGTCCGCATGGTTGTCCACGGTCAGAATTTCCTTGGGCTTGCCCGCATCAAAGCAGGCGCGCGTCTCATCCATGATCAGATCGAGCACCGCCCGGGTTTCGGCATGATCAAGGTCTTCCTTGATCAGCTCGGAACCGCGACCGGAATACACGAGATGATAGAAGCAGGCGCGGGGCACTTCCAGATCGCGCAGCAGCTGGAAGATGCCGGGGATTTCGGCCACGTTGCGCTTGTTGATGGTAAAGCGCAGGCCGACCTTCAGCCCTTCGGCCTGACAGTTGGCGATGCCTTCCAGCGCCTTTTTGAACGCGCCGGGAACGCCACGGAAATGGTCGTGCACCGGCTCCAGGCCGTCGAGGGAAATGCCCACGTAGGACAGACCCACCTGCTTGAGCTCGCGGGCCTTTTCCTTGGTGATCAGGGTGCCGTTGGTGGAAATAACGGCGCGCATGCCCTTGCTGGTGGCATGGCTGGCCAGTTCCACAAGATCCTTGCGCACCAGCGGCTCGCCGCCGGAGAAGAGCATCACCGGCGCGCCGTAGGCCGCCAGATCGTCGATCATTTCCTTGGCCTTTTCGGTGGAAATCTGATCGCGGCCATCCTCTTCCACGGCCTGCGCATAGCAATGCACGCACTTGAGATTGCAACGGCGGGTCATGTTCCAGACCACGACTGGTTTCTTGTCCTTGGAGAACTGGAGAAGGTGAGACGGAAGCTGGCCGGAATGCCGACCGTAACGCAGCGCGTCGGAGGGCTCGACCTGCCCGCAATAAAGCTTGGAAATGCCGATCATCGTTTATCCTTACACTGTGCCCCGGGCGCGCCCGGTTTCATATGCGCGCCGGAGGCAGGCTGAGGGAACCGCGGAAAGAGTCTCGCCCCTTCCGCGGCATGGCAACACAACAGGAACGCCCGAAGCGGCTTTCCCCTGACGGGAACGCCCGGCGTCCGTCGCCGCCCTTATGCAGGGCGCACGAAAGGTTTAGCCGCCGATGCGGGCCCGCAGAACGGCAAAAGCTTCTTCCACGGCGTCGGGCTTACTGCCGCCCGCGCGGGCCAGATCCGGGCGACCGCCGCCGGAACCGCCGCAGGGCGCGGCCACGTCCTTAATCAGGGCCGGAGCCGTGAAGCGGTCGTGCAAATCCTTGGAAACATAAAGAACAAGGCTCACCTTGTCGCCTTCGATCCCGGCAAGGCAGGCCACGCCGGAAGGCATGCGGGAGCGCACGTCGTCCATGAGATCGGGCAGAGCCTTGCCGGAAACGCCCGGCAGAGCGGCCGTGGCGACCCTGATGCCGTTGATTTCCGTCGCTGCGGCCACAATATCCGCGCCCGACGTGGGCGACGCGGACGCCTTTTCGGAGGCCTTGCGCAGCTTCTTCACATCGGCCTGAAGCGCCTTGACCCGCTCGGCGAGCTGATCGGGCTTGGTCTTGAGCAGACCGGCCAGTTCATGCAGGGTAGCCCGCTCCTCGTCGGCCAGAGCCAGCGCATTCCAGCCGGTAACGGCCTCGATGCGGCGCACGCCGGCGGCCACGCCGCTTTCGGACACAATACGCAGGCAGCCGGCCTGTCCGGTACGGGCAAGATGGGTGCCGCCGCACAGTTCCAGCGAGAACTGCTCCGCGCCTTCGCCCATGTTCACCACGCGCACGACGTCGCCGTACTTTTCCCCGAACAGGGCCATTGCGCCCAGCCCGCGGGCTTCGTCAATGGGCATTTCCCGGCATTGCACGGGCAGATCCGCCATGATGGCCGCATTGACCTGCCGCTCGACGGCGGCCAGTTCTTCGGGCGTCAGGGCCGCAATGTGCGAGAAGTCGAAACGCAGACGCTGCGGCGTCACCAGCGAACCGGCCTGTTTGACGTGCGTGCCGAGCACATTGCGCAGAGCCGCATGCAGCAGGTGCGTGCAGCTGTGATTGCGGGCCGTGGCAAGGCGCTCATCGGCATGGACGGTAAAGAGAGCTTCCTGATCCAGACGCAGCGCGCCCGAGGTCAGGCTGACGCAGTGCACAATAAGATTCGGCACGGGCTTGATGGTATCGGTCACGTCGGCAGCGCCGTCAGGACCGGCGATGACGCCCGTATCCCCGGCCTGTCCGCCGGATTCACCGTAGAAGGGGGTCTGGCTGGCGACCACGTAGCCCTTGCCCGTCAGCTCTTCCACCTGCGCGCCGCTTTCATCCAGCAGGGCCACAATCCGGCCGTGAGCTTCGGTCTGACCGTAGCCCACGAAACGGCTTTGCAGACCGTCTTCCGCCAGAGCCGCAAAAATACCGCTGCCGCCTTCTTCCTTGCCCAGCAGACCGGTTTTCTTCTGACTTTCGCGGGCGCGGGTGCGCTGGGCGGCCATGTGGGCTTCAAAGCCCTCGGCATCCACGCTGAAGCCGCGCTTTTCGGCCACGTCGCTGACGATATCCAGCGGGAAGCCGTAAGTGTCGGACAGCTTGAAGCAGAACGCGCCGTCAATGCGGCGTTCGCCCTTCTTCTCAAGGGAGGCAAGCTCCTCTTCCAGCATCTCCAGGCCCTTGTCGAGGGTCTGGGAGAAACGCTGCTCTTCCTCGCGCACGGCGCGGGCAATGAAGTCGGCGTGTTCCACCAGTTCGGGATAGGCCTCACCCATGACTTCCGTCACCTTGCGGGCCACCTTGTACAGGAAGGGCTCATGCACGCCCATGAGCGTGGCAAAGCGCAGAGCACGGCGAATCAGGCGGCGCAGCACGTAGCCGCGGCTTTCGTTGGAAGGCAGCGTGCCGTCGGCGATGAGGAAGGCCGCCGCGCGGGCATGGTCGGCAATGACGCGCAGCGCCGTGTCCACGTCGTTGGTGTCGGGCGCGCTGAACGAATATTTCACGCCCGCCAGCTCGGCCGCGTACTGGATGATGTCCTGAAAGAGATCGCAGTCAAAGTTGGAGCGCTTGCCCTGACAGACGGCCGCGATGCGCTCCAGCCCCATGCCGGTATCGATATTGGGACGGGCCAGACGATCCCGCGTGCCGTCGGCATGCTGATCGAACTGGGTGAACACAAGGTTCCAGATTTCGAGGAAGCGGTCGCAGTCGCATTTGCCGATGCCGCAGTCAGGACCGCAGGCCATGTCTTCGCCCTGATCGATGTAGATTTCCGAGCAGGGACCGCAGGGGCCGGTATCGCCCATGGTCCAGAAGTTGTCCTTTTCGCCCATGCGCACGATGCGGGAAGGATCGAGACCCGCCACTTCCTGCCAGATCTGCGCGGCCTCGTCGTCCTCGCGGAACACCGTCACCCAGAGCTTGTCCTTGGGCAGGCCCAGTTCCTCGGTTACGAACGCCCAGGCCCAGGTGATGGCTTCGCGCTTGAAGTAGTCGCCAAAGGAAAAGTTGCCCAGCATCTCGAAAAAGGTATGGTGGCGGGCCGTGCGGCCCACGTTTTCGAGGTCGTTATGCTTGCCGGAGACGCGCAGGCACTTCTGGGAGGTCGTCACGCGCGGCACGGCGCGCTGTTCTTCGCCAAGAAAGAACTTCTTGAACTGCACCATGCCCGCATTGGTGAACAGCAGCGTGGGATCATTGGGGGGAATCAGCGGACCGGAAGGCAGGATGTCGTGCCCGTGACGGGCAAAGAACTGGAGATATTTCTGACGGATTTCCTTGGCGGTGAGCATGAGAGGCTCCTGCGGGGCGGCGGGGCGGCGGGGCCTCCGCGCCTGTTTGGCGCATGGCCGACAAACGGCCTGCATGCGGAATCGGGTTATTGACGGCAAGAACGGACGGCGTTTCCGCCGCCCGTTCGCCAAAAGACAACGGCCGCGACGCCGCAGCGCTTTCACGCGGCAGCGTCGTCACAGGGATGGCCGGGCCTACTCGTCCAGAGGTTCGAGCTCGCCCTTGTCCTCCTCAATATCCTCGGCCGTGGGCACAAATTCGTTGGGATGCATGCCCAGAAATTCAACGACTTTCGCCTCGATGCGGCGACGCAGATCGGCGTCCTCTTCCAGCAGCGCGCGGACCTTTTCGCGGCCCTGCCCCAGCTTTTCGGAGCCGAACGCAAACCACGAGCCGCTCTGCTCGATGATCTTCGCGTCAAGACCAAGATCGATGAGCTCTCCGGCGCGGGAAATGCCCTGCCCGTAGAGGATATCGAACGTGGCGCTGCGGAACGGCGGCGCAACCTTGTTCTTGACCACGCGCACCCGGGTGCGCGAACCGAAGGACTCTTCCTTGTCCTTGAGGGTCTGGATACGCCGGATATCCATGCGCACGGAGGAATAGAATTTGAGCGCATTGCCGCCCGTGGTGGTTTCCGGGCTGCCATAGCCCGTAACGCCGATCTTCATACGAATCTGGTTGATGAAGATAACCGACGTGCGGGACTTGTGAATGGTGCCGGTCAGGCGGCGCATGGCGTGGGACATCAGACGGGCATGACCGCCCACCTGCGATTCGCCCAGATCGCCCTCCAGTTCCGCCTGAGGAATGAGCGCGGCCACGGAGTCCACGACCACAAGGTCCACGGCCCCGGAGCGCACCAGCATGTCGGCAATGTCGAGCGCCTGCTCGCCGTAGTCCGGCTGGGAAATGAGCAGCTCGTCGGTATTCACGCCGAGCCGGGCGGCATAGGTCACGTCCAGCGCGTGTTCGGCGTCCACAAAGGCGCACGTGCCGCCCATTTTCTGGCATTCGGCAATGATATGCAGGGTAAGCGTCGTTTTACCCGAAGATTCGGGGCCGAAAATTTCCGTGATGCGCCCGCGGGGGATGCCGCCCACGCCCAGGGCCAGATCCAGACCGATGGAGCCGGTGGGAATGACGGAAATATTGACGTGCGCATCGTCCGAAAGCTTCATGACGGCGCCCTTGCCGTATTTGCGCTCAATGGTGGACAGGGCCGTATTGAGCGCTTCGGCGCGGGCATCTTCGGGGGAAAGGGCCGGTTTCTTGGCCATGACAATTCTCCACTGGCAGGCGCTGCAAGCGCGCAAGTTCTCTAGAGCATTTTCAGTTTGAAACGCTGTGCGTTTCAAATCATACGGCCTGTCGTTTCGCGGAAAAAACGCGGTTTTTCCACTCACTTTGGGCCGGGCGGCGTTCTACCGCCGCCTCCCGTTCCGCCTTTTTAAAGACAGAACGCTCTATCTCTGTTGGGGGCCGCAACATACCAGAGGCATCACGCCAAGGCAACAGCCCGGCAACGCCCCGGAAAGGCCGCCCGCGCGGCTTTCTGCGGCAGCCCGCAATGATAACTTTTCTTAACAGGAATCCATATCAAAAAAGGTGCATCTTGCCAAGCGTCCGGCCTTTTCGTAGAAGTGCGGGCTATGAAAGAGAACGAGAAGACCACCGCCCGCCCGGAAGCCGACGCCGTCGTGCTTTTTTCCGGCGGGCTGGACAGCATACTGGCCGCAAAGCTGCTGGAGGAACAGGGGCTGCGCGTGCGCTGCCTGCATTTTTATTCGCCCTTCTTCGGGGACCCCGCCGCTGTGGGCTACTGGCAGCGCACTTATCGGCTGGAGATCGAGGCCATCGACGTGGGGGAGGACTTTTGCGATCTGCTGCGTCGCCGTCCCGAGCATCAGTTCGGCAAGGTGCTTAATCCCTGCATGGACTGCAAGATTCTGCTGCTGCGTCATGCCCGCCGTCATATGGAACGGCTGGGCGCGCGCGTCATCGCCACCGGCGAAGTGCTGGGGCAGCGCCCCATGTCGCAGCGCCGGGACGCGCTCAACGTCATCCGCCGCGACGCCGGCGTGGAAGACGTGCTCCTGCGCCCGCTCAGCGCCCTGCATCTGCCTCCCATTCCCGCCGAGGAAGAAGGCTTTGTGGATCGCTCGCGCCTGCTGGGCATCAGCGGACGCGGCCGCAAGGATCAGCTGGCGCTGGCCGAAAAATTCCGCCTGACGCGCATCCCCACGCCCGGCGGCGGCTGCCGCCTTACCGAAAAGGAAAACGCCCGCCGCTACTGGCCGGTGCTGCGGGATATGCCGCATCCCGTGGCCGCGGATTTTCACCTTGCCAATCTGGGGCGGCAGTTCTGGCTGGAACGCCACGGACGCCGCTTCTGGCTGAGCATGGGCCGCAACGTGCGCGATAATGAAGCTCTGGCCGCCGCCCTGCGGGACGGCGATGCGCGCGTGGGTCTTGCCGGACTGCCGGGACCTGTGGCCGTGGCCCGCGACGGCGCGTCCTGGCCTGCGGACGTGCTGGCCGACGCCGCAGCCCTGACGGCTTCCTATGCGGGCAAGGCCACCGCCGCCGCCCAGCGCGGCGAACAGGTTTTCGGACGCGCCCAGACGCCTGACGGACAGGAAATCTGGCGCGGCCCCATTGAACCCCGCCGCGACGGCGGCTGGCAGGAACCTCTCTGGGAACCCGCCCGGGAAGAAATCCGCGAGGAGCAGCGCCTGCGCATCCAGGCCCGGGAACAGGCCCGTCTCGCCCGCAGGGAAGAACGGCGCAAAATAG
>DXFI01000103.1 GCA_019114565.1 Candidatus Desulfovibrio intestinigallinarum
CGGGAAGAAGTTTTTCAATGTTTGCCCATGCCCTGTCGGAAATATCATGTCTTCGATGTGCCGCCATATGCTCTCTCCTCATTGTACGTGAAGAGATTATAACATGTTTTTAATTTGACGACACTATCTAGAAAAGACTTTCCCTTCCGTTTGTCCGCGTATCACGCAGAAATCGAAGAAAATCTTCTGCACGCTGTTCGCTGTAATAGCGCGTGCCGGGCTGTACAAAGCCCACGTGGCCGCCGTGCGGCGCAATCTCCAGATAGAGCCGGGGACTCCGTTCGGCTTCCCGGCGGGGATAGCATTGCGGCGAGCAGAAGGGATCATCGGCCGCAAGGAGAAGATAGACGGGCACGCCGATGCCCGGCAGGTACTGGAGGGCGCTGTTGTCGCGCCAGTATTCCCGCGCGCCGGCATAGCCGTACAGGGGGGCGGTAAAGCGGCCGTCAAATTCGGCAAAGGTGCGGAAGTTTTCGATACCTTCAAGCGAGCGATACGCGGGAAAGCGCCGGGCCTTTTCGCGCACCTTCGGGATCATGGTCTTCAGAAAATAGCGCATATAGATGCGGCAGGAGGGGCCGTCCATGACGGCTGCCGCGCTTTCCAGTTCGCAGGGAACAGAAATTGCCACGGCGCAGCGCACCAGCGGCGACGCCCTGACCGTACCCAGCCATTTCAGAATCTGATTGCCCCCCATGCTGAAACCTGCCAGCACAATGGGTCTGTCCCAGTCTTCCGCCCGGCGCACGACGGCGGCGAGATCGCCGGTTTCTCCCATGTGATAGAGGCGATCCGTGACGTTGGCTTCTCCGGAGCAGCCCCGCATGTTCCAGGCCAGAACATCGAACCCCAGCGCAAAGAGCATGGCGGCCATGCCGCGCACATAATGGCGGCGGCTGTTGCCTTCCAGACCATGCGAAATGACGGCAACGGCCCGGGGCGGCGTCGGTTGCCGGTAAATATCCACGTCCAGAAAATCGCCGTCCGGGGTTGTCAGGCGTTCGCGCTGCGGCAGCGGCGTCATGCCGGGCTGCGGGAAGGGCACACGGCGAAAGAAGGACGGCCAGATGGTGTTGACATGGGGCGGACGACACCACCACGGGCAGGCATAGCGGCTGGGAACTATTGGCATGGCTGAACCTCGTATGCTACGAACCCGACATGAACGCATCTTCTGTCGAGAATTTCAGTATAGACGCGCCTTCCGCGCTTGACAACGCGGGTCGCCCGCAACGCTTCAGCGGCGGCGCTGATTTCGATGTCATTATTCTGGGCGCGGGCGCTTCCGGTCTTTTCTGTGCCCGCGAGGCTGCCCGCAGACATCTCCGCGTGCTGCTGCTGGAGGGCGGCGAGCAGGCCGGTCTCAAGCTGTGTCTGAGCGGCGGCGGCCGGGCGAATTTCACCAATCTGGACGTTGCGCCGCGTCACTATCGCTGCTCGCGTCCCCGTTTTTGCCAGCCGGCGCTCAAGGGCTTTACGCCGCGCCGGATACTCGATCTTGTGGTCGGGGAATGGCGTTTGCCCTATGAGGAGCGGGATCATGGGCAGCTCTTTCTCACGGTTCCTGCCCGGCGTCTGCGCGATGCGCTGCAGGAGGACTGCCGTGCCGCAGGCTGTCGTCTGGTCTGTCATGCGCCGGTGTCGCGCGCATGGCGGGAGGGCGACTCCTTTTGCGTGGCTGCGGGAGACGGCCTCTGGAAAGCCCGGGGGCTTGTCGTCGCGCTGGGCAGTCCCGCCTGGCCGCAGGCGGGCGCAAGCGACGCGGCCTTACGGCTGGCGCGTTCCTTCGGACATGAGATCGTGCCGCCGCGTCCGGCGCTGGCCCCGCTGCGCATGCCTGCGGGCTGGCCGTCCGCAGGGGCCGATTGCGCGGCGCTGACGGGCATCAGCCTGCCGGTCCGGGTGGATTTGCCGCAAAGCGAACTTTCACGGGACAGCTGGACCGACAGTCTTCTGTTTACCCATGACGGCATCAGCGGCCCTGCCGCGCTCAAGGCCTCGCTTTTCTGGAACGAGGGAGAACCGCTCCGGCTGAATTTTGCCCCGGATGCCGATGTGGAAGCTCTGATCGACGCGCCGGAAAACGGCAAGACACAGGCGCTTACGGTCATCCGCCGTCTCATGCCGCAGCGCCTTGCCGATGCTTTGACGCCTTCCGATTCCGGTCGTCGTAAATGTGCGGAGCTGTCGCGGGCCCATCGGCGGCAGATTGCCGATGCCGTCCAGCGCCATGTCGTCGTACCGACGGGCCTTGCGAATTTTTCGCATGCCGAAGCTGCCGCCGGGGGCGTCGATGTGGCAGCGATCCGGCCGAAGACCATGGAAAGCGCGCTGATTCCCCGCCTCTGGTTCATCGGCGAAGCGCTGGACGTGACGGGACTGCTCGGCGGGTACAATCTGCACTGGGCATGGGCCAGCGCCGCCGCCGCTGCCCGGCATATGGCGCAGACCTTTGAAAACGGATCGCTTTAGGGCCTGTTATTTCTAAATAGTTCTTCCGGGGGAAGGAACCCCCCTTATCTCTGCTGTCGATGCCCGTAAGGCTCCTGCGTCGCCTAACGGGCACGGCCTGCGGCCGCCATTCGGTCGCGGCTGGCGCGCAAGGGCTGTTTCCTTCCCCCCGGCCCCCCATCCTTCCCCCAACGCGCTTTTGCAGAAGGGGATAGAATTATGCGTAACTAGTATGATCTATTTATTTGAAATAAAATGTAATTTATATTAATACGCCCAGAGTGTTTTGCTTTTGAAAAAGGTGAAACGTGAGCGGCGGCACAGCGTCGCCCGGCCGAAAATGAGCGGAAAAACTGTTGTGCGGGAGAAGGAAAACATCGTTTTCAAGACGAATTTTCCTTCTCCCGTTTTTTTTATCCTTTGCTGCGGGCAAGCGCTCTGTTTGTCTTGGCCGTGGGCAGGGCCGCGGCGGGATCTTCCGGCCACGGATGTCTGGGATATCTGCCGCGCATTTCGGCGCGTACCTGCGGATAGCCGTTTATCCAGAACCCGGCAAGATCCCGGGTGATTTGCAGAGGACGGCCGGCAGGGGAGAGCAGGTGCAGCGTCAGCGGACAGCGACCGTCGGCAAGGCTGGGTGTGGCGCGACAGCCGAAGCACTCCTGGAGTTTGACGGCTACGTAGGGACCGCCTTCCGCGCCGTAGACGACGGGATGTTCGCGGCCGGAGGGGGCGGTCCAGCTTGCGGGCAGGAGCGCATCCAGACGACGGGGCAGCGGCGGCGGCACAAGGTTACGGAGGGCGCGGGTCAGTTCGGCCGCCGGAAAACGACGAAGATCGTAGTGCTGTTCGAGGCAGGGCGCAAGCCAGCCTTCGAGATCATCAAGGAGCGCCGCATCCGAAATATCCGGCCAGATGTCCCCGTCAAGCTGCCGGGCCAGCAGAACCCGCTGCTGCCATTGCCGGAGTGCTTCCGTCCAGGGAAGCAGGTCAAGGCCGCGACGGCGGAGATAGTCGCAGAGGGCAAGGGCGGCATCCGTGCCGTCAGGTCTGGGCAGGGGCGCGTCCTCCAGCAGCAGGGCGTCCAGCATGCGCCGCCGACGGGAGAGGAGCTGGCCTTCCTCGGTGACATGCACCTGATCTTCCGTACGGATATGTGCGGCAAAAAGCTCTTCCAGCGACGTGCGCGAGAGGGGCGCGGCGCGACGGATGCGGGCCCGGCTGCGGGCGGCGCTGCCGCCGAGATCGGCAACGGCCAGACAGGCTTCGCGCGCCAGGGCGTCATCGAGAGGCAGGGTGGCGGCCTGTCCGCTCCGCAGGAGGTAGACGGCCTCCTGATTCTGTTCGCCGGTGCGCAGGGCGACGCGATCGGGCCAGGCCGCGGCCAGCAGCCGGCCGACGGCGTCCTGCGGCGCTGCTTCCCGCGGCGAGTCCGGGGGAGGGCACAGGCGCGCCAGCCGCGCCGCCAGAGCCCGGATTCGGGAAGAGGGCGCGCGCTGTTCCAGATCCAGAACGCGGCGAAGATCGCTCTGGGTTCCGCCCCTGTCTTCTTCCAGCAGCGCCGCCAGCAGACAGGCCGTGCCGTGCAGAGCTGCGGGAGCCGCGAGCAGCATGCGCGCCGTCCGGGGATTCAGAGGCAGATCGGCCATACGCTGCCCCAGAGGGGTCAGGGTGTCGGAGCCGCCGGCATCGTGCAGTGCCTCCAGCGCGACAAGATGTTGACGGGCCGCTTGCAATCGGGGAGCCGGGGGCGTATTCAGCCAATGAAGTTTTTCGGGGGGCGTGCCCCAGCGGGCTGTCTGCAGCACCAGCGGGGCCAGGTCGCTTTCCAGTATTTCCGGACGAATGTCGGGGCGCAGCCCCGCGGTTTCCTCCCTGTGCCAGAGACGCAGGCACAGGCCCGGCTGCGTGCGTCCTGCGCGTCCTGCGCGCTGGTTGGCAGCAGCCAGCGACACCCGCTCCGTGACGAGGCGGGCCATATCCGCAGCCGTATCCCAGCGCGGGCGGCGGCAGAGTCCCGTGTCCATGACAATGCGTATGCCTTCAATGGTCAGGGAGGTTTCGGCAATGGACGTGGTCAGCACGACCTTGCGCCGTCCTTCCGCCGCCGGGGCTATGGCCGCGTCCTGTTCGGCGGACTTCAGACGGCCGTGCAGCGCATGGACGTCGGTATCCGGAGGTACATTGCCCTCCAGCTCTTCGGCGACGCGCGCGATTTCGGCCGTGCCGGGCAGAAAGACCAGCAGGCTGCCCTGTTCCGCCTGCAGGGCGTGGCGGATAACGGCGGCCGTGTGGCGCAGCAGGGCGGGCATGCCGGCGGCGTCCGGCGGCGGTGGCAGGTAGCGCGTTTCCACGGGATAGCTCTGCCCCTCGCAGCGCAGCGTCGGGCAGTTGCCGAGAAGGGCGGCCACGCCGTCCGCATCGAGCGTGGCGGACATGGCCACAAGACGCAGATCCGGGCGCAGCAGGGCGCGGCTTTCGAGGCTGAGGGCAAGGCCGAGATCCGCCTGAAGGGAACGTTCGTGGAATTCATCGAAGAGAATGCAGCACACGCCGGGCAGGGCTGGGTCCTGCTGCAGCAGACGCGTCAGAACGCCTTCGGTGACGACTTCCAGACGGGTAGCGGCGCTGACGGCGCTTTCCTGACGCATGCGGTAGCCCACCAGCCCGCCGACATCCTCGCCAAGCAGGCGCGCGGCATAGCGGGCAAGAGCCCGCGCCGCCACCCGGCGCGGCTCCAGCAGGAGAATTTTGCTGTCCCCGCGCCAGTCGGCGTCGAGCAGCCAGAGCGGAATGCGGCTGCTTTTGCCCGCGCCGGGCGGGGCGCAGACAACGGCGTTCCGGCCCCCGGCAAGGGTCTGAAGCAGGGAAGGGCGCAGCGCGTCAACGGGCGCTGCCGGTAGGGAGGGGATTCGGGACATGCGAACTCCAATGGACCCGGGGCGGCTGCAAACCCGGCCCGGGGCGCCGCATGAAGGGAACCAACTGCTTTTTTTACTGGAAATCTGCCGCGCTCCAGTGTATTCAGAATTTTGACGCATCGCAACGTTAACAAGGTGTTGCATCATGAAGCTCAATACGAGCGGCATTATCGGGCAGAGTACCACACTGGCCGATGTCTTTAAAATGCTGGCCAAAGTGGCGCCTACCGACAGCACGGTGCTGGTCACCGGGGAATCCGGTACGGGCAAGGAATTGCTGGTACGGGCCTTGCATGACAATAGTCGCCGTGCCGACAAGCCGTTTGTGCCCATCAACTGCGGGGCCATTCCCAAGGAGCTGCTGGAAAGCGAACTCTTCGGGCATGAAAAGGGCGCTTTTACCAACGCGCTGCGCTCCCGGGCCGGACGTTTTGAGCTGGCGGACGGAGGAACCATTTTCCTGGACGAAATCGGGGAAATGGATCTGAGTTTGCAGGTCAAGATTCTGCGGGTGCTGCAGGAACGGGAATTTGAGCGTGTGGGCGGCAATGTCTGCAAGGAAGTGGACGTGCGCATCGTGGCGGCGACCAACCGCGATCTGGAAGCGGAAGTGGCTGCCGGGCGTTTTCGCGAGGATCTGTTCTATCGCCTGAACGTCATTCCGCTGCATCTGCCTCCCTTGCGGGAACGAGGCGGCGACGTGCTGCTGCTGGCGCGTTTCTTTCTTGATCGCTTCTGCCTCAAGAAGGAACGCCCGCCGCTGACGCTGGACCCGCAGGTGCGCAGCGTCTTCATGGCCTACCAGTGGCCCGGCAACGTGCGCGAGCTGGAAAATCTCATGGAGCGCCTCAGCATCCTTGTGGACGGCGATGTGGTGCACGTGGATGATTTGCCTTCCAAGGTTCTGACGCAGGTGGGAGATATCAGCCTGCTGCCGGAATCTCCCATGCCGGAGCCGGAAGCCCTGCCGGAGATCTGCGACAGGCCGGTTCCCTCCGCCGGGGAGGCCGCGCCTGCCGCCGGAGAAGCGCCGGATACGCCCCGGCCGTCGCCTGCGGACGGCGGCGAGGTCCCGTCGGCCCCGTTCGCTGGACAGGGAGGCTTTGTCTGGCCTACGCTGCAAACCATGAACGAGCATGGCGGCAATCTGAAGGATTTTCTGGATGCCGTGGAATTGCGCCTGATTAACGAAGCTCTGCAGCGGGCGGACGGCGTCAAGAATCAGGCGGCGGAACTTCTGGGTATCAAACGCACAACCCTGATTGAAAAGTTGAAGAAAAAAGGCGTGTAACGCGCCCATGCTGTAGAGGTATGCCTTCATGAACAGCAGACAACGCCGACAAGAGGGCCGCAATGTTTGTGCGCGGCTCGCAACGGATGCCCGAACCTGCGGGCGCGAAGGTGTCATGGAACGCCTGCTGCGCCGCGCTGCGAGCGCCGTTTTTCTGAGCGCGACCTGCGTTGGTCTTTTGTGTTCGTCGCCTGTCATGGGTGCGGATGCGGGCGGCGGTTTCGGCGCTCGCGTCGTCGATGGGCAGAGTCTGTATTCTCCCGTCAACACGGGCGGTCCTTCGGACTGGCCGGTCAAGGGCGGGCTCTCCACGCAGGAGGCCATTCCCGGGGGGCAGACTGCGGCCGCCATGCCGGGAGGTCAGGCCCAGATGCCGACAGCGCCGTTAATGCCGGCGCCCGCCATGCCCGGGAGCGCCGCAGGCGCGCCTTCCGCTCCCGCGCCGCTGATGCCCGCTCCCGCCATGCCGGGAAGCGGAGGACAGTTTGCCGCGCCGCTGCCCGCCGTGCCGGATATGCCCGCGACAACGGCGCAGGTGCCGTCTGTGCCGCCCGTGTCGCCTGCCCCGTCGGCTTCTTCGCCCTTTGAGCCTTCCGCTCCCGCAACGCCGCCTGCGCCGACGCCGACGCCCGTGGACCCGGGCGCGCATGCCGCCGCGGCAGATTTTCTCAATGCGGCTCCCCAGACGGACAAAAAGGACGGTGCGGAAGACCCCGGCGTCATTTATGTGGACGAAAAGGGGAATCCCGTTCCCAAGCCGCTTGAGCCCGACAAGATGATGGCCGAGGCCCAGGAGCTTGTGGAAAGCGGGCAGTTTGCCCATGCGCTGCCCATTTTGCGGCAGGTCAAGGATATTCCGACCATTTCCAAGAACATGCGGCTCGAAGCCCTGTACATGATCAGCGACTGCGTCTGGGCTCTGTACAAGGACAAGCCGCTGGAAGGGTACGATGAGCTCATGGCCACGACGGCCGAGGCGCTCAACGCCGATTTGCGCTATGAGCGCGCGCCGTCCGCCATGCTGCGTCTGGGGCGCATCAACCTTGCCGTCAACGACGTCAACGGCGCCGGAGCGCATATCATGGCCCTGTACCGTCGTTATCCGGCCTATCCCGAAGTGGCTGCCGGTCTGACGGAGCTGGGCAGGGCGCAGCTCAGGCATGAGATGAACGAACAGGCTGTGCACTCCTTCAGCCTTGTTCTGGACAAATATCCTGAAAGCTCCTCGCTGGAACGCGCTTCCATGGGGCTTGCGCAGGCGCTTTACAACCTGAAGCGCCATAACGACACGCAGACCATTCTGGACTTCGTCAACAAGCGCTGGCCGCGCTGCTATCTTGACGATGTAAGCTTTCTGCTGATGCAGGCCGCCAATGCCCGCGCTCTGGGCAGAGATGAGACCGCCCGCGAACTGCTGTGGCTGTATCTCAATCTGGAACCCAAGCGCGAGGGCAACGATGCTCTGCTGCTGTCCATGGCGGACATGTATGCCACGCATAACGACTGGCCCGCGGCAACCGTGCTGTATCAGCAGCTGGTGCGCCACTGGCCGGATGCCGACCCGACCATTACGGCGCGGATGCGTCTCGGCGAAAAGGGGCTGTACGACGCGCCGATTACCTATGACGGCATGACGCCCGTTTTCGGACAGCCGAGCGAACCCGGTATAGAGCAGCTTTATCTCAAACTGTCGGAAGCCTCGAAAACACAGCCTTCGGCGGTTATATCGCATCTCAAGTATGCCATGTGGCTGCTGTGGGACAAGCATTATACCGAGGCCATGGGCAAGGCGGCCGACTTTGTGGACATGTACCCGGAACATCAGGACGTGCCGCAGGCGCGCGACGTGATCTGGGCGGCTTTCCAGAAGGAGCTGGCCAATTCGCTGGCAGAGCAGAACTACGGGCGTATCCTGCTGCTGTGGAACGGCTTTCCGCTGGTGCGCCAGCGGTATGGACCCATTGACTCCACCATGCGCTATGCTCTGGCGCAGGGCTACAAGGAGCGCGGCGACGACGGCCGCTATCTGGCTCTGATCAGCGAATTCCTCAAATCGCCCAAGGACCCCCGTTACGGGGAAATGGCCTTTGCGGAATACTTCAACCGTTACATCAGGGCCGGAGCCTGGGAGAAGATTCTCGAACTGGCGCAGCTTGTGCATTCGTGGGACATGAGTCCCGGTCTGCGTCTGCAGCTGGATTACGCCATGGCGCTTTCGGCTCAGAACCTCAACCGGGACGAGGCCGCGCTTGCCATGTGGCGGCAGATTGCCCGGAGGCCGGAGTTCCCGTTGTATCAGCGGGCCTATGCCACCTACTATCTGGCGCGGGACGCGGCTAATCCCAATCATCCCGATGTGCATGCGGCCTACACCTACTACAAGCAGGTGCTGGACCTCTTTACCCAGCTGGAGAACGAGCGTTCGGACAAGTCGGACCCGCTGCGCATCAAGGAAGCCATTGCGGCGCTCATGGATATCTGCGAAGTGGCCAACCGGCTTCCCGAGGCGCTGGAATGGGTGGATCGCTATCGCGCCTATGTGCCGGATGCCTCGTCGCCGGATTATCCCGGCCTGCGCTACCGCGAAGCGCGCCTGTACCGCAAGCTCGGCGATACGGCCCGGGCCCGGGCTCTGCTGGAGGACATTGTGGCCAAGTTCCCGGATTCGCCCTTCGGGCAGTCCGCGGCGACGGAGCTGCGTTCTTTCGAGGTGTCGCGCGATCTGCAGAACTACCTTGGCGGACAGAGCGAAACCGGCTCCAAGACGCCGGGGAGCTAGCGCGTTCCACCTTTGAAAAAGGTGAAACGCGAGGCGGCACAGCGCCGCCCGGCCCGAAGCGAGCGGAAAGCTGCGTTTTTTCCGCGAAACGACAGGCCGTATGGTTTGAAACACAACGCGTTTCAATCTGAAAATGCTTTAGAGGCTTTTTCACAATACGTTTCAGGGGAAGGGAAACCCTCGTTTCTGCTGTCGATGCACGGCCCGCGGCCGCTGTCGGCGCGAGAGGGGGTCCCTTCCCCGCTCTTTTTTCAGAGGGGCGGCAGTGCCGCAGGCCGATCTCCGGAAAGCCTGAGCGATTATATGAAAACTTTTTTGGTATAGAAAAATAGATTTGCAGCAATATATGTGGCGCATGGCCCCGGGGCCTGTTATGCTGAGGCATGGGGAAGCGCCGCCTGCGGGATGCTGCTCTTGCCGGGGCAGTGTCCGGGAGGGCTGTGCTTCAGGACTCAAAGAGAGCAGCCGCTTCTGCACGGCGGAGAATTGCGGCCCGGCCGGTCTGGCTCTGTCCGCTGCTCTGCGGGGGATGACCGGTTTCCGTATATCCGGCGTCTCTGCATGAGAGCGTTTTAGCTTTGAAAAGGTAAAACGCGCGGCGGCACAGTGCCGTCCGGTCCGAATTAAGCGGAAAAGCCGCGCTTTTTCCGCTCAACGACAGACCGTATGGTTTGAAACGCACAGCGTTTCAAACTGAAACTGCTCCAGACGCGGCGGCAGCGGGCGCATGGTGCGTTCGCGTATGTCTGACCTCCGGCATTCTTCTGGGAATGCCGGATTTTTTGTAACAGCCGGTAAGGAGGTTTTTCATGCGCTGGCATTTGACGATAGCAACGGCCCTGATGTGCGGTGTTCTGCTGGCGGGCGGCTGTGCCGGCAGCGGAGGACAGCTGCGCGGTCTGCAGCATGATCGCTATGTGTCCACGACGCGCCCCTCCGTGTCGCTGGCCGCAAAATCCCTGCCCCTGCTTACGGGCGGCGAAGGTCGCGGGCGTCTGGTGCGCTCCGGCGTTATCGGCGGCCTGTCTTTCCGCAGCTGGTATGCCATTTACGGCACGCCGGCCAAGGGGCCGCTGGCCATTGTGGCGCACGGGGAACTGCCTGTGCAGTGGATATGGGACGGGGACATGCGTCGGCCCTTCAGTATCAATGTGGGGACGGAAGTTTTTGGCGGCGAGGGATTCCAGGCCTTCACCTACATTGCCGAAACAGAGCGCGATCCCTTTGTGCGTCTGACCAATCCGCAGACGCTGCAACAGGAAGATGCAGTGCCGCAACGGTGGATAGTGCGTACTTTTGCAAAGCGGTGCAACTTTGACATAGGAAAGATCGTCATGGAGTACCGGGAAGTTCTGCCGAATGACATCGTGTCGCTTACGGCGTTGCCGTACGGCAGGGCGGACTATGTGAGTCGCTTCGAGCAGAGGGCACGGGAGGCCTTCAGCGTGCAGGCGCCGCAGATTGATGCCGGAAACATAGAAAAGCACTATGTTGGCGACGCCATTCTCTGGCAATACATGAACGAGGCTTTCTGGGGTACTGCGTCGTATAACGATACTTTCCGCGACGATTAAGAGATAATTCACGACTCCTGTTGTTGACGGGTAAAAGTGTTTTCGTTATATTCAAACTATCTATGCATCTATGCAGCGTCCTGTATGGTAGTTTGAGGAGGGACGGGACGCAAAACCCCAACAGGAAGGTCCGCCATGGACGATTATTTGAAGGAAGCTCTGGAAATTGCGCGCGCGCAAGCCGGTGTGCGCGTAATGACAGAAGATGAAATCGCGACGTTCATTCAGAAACTGGCGCAAAGCATCCGCTCCGTGGCCGAAGGGGAAGTATCTTTTGACGGCGACAGCGCGGAACTTGTCGAGGAAGCGCGCAAGTCCATCAAGGAAAAATCCGTGACGTGCCTCGAATGCGGCAAGACCTTCAAGATTCTGACCAAGCGCCATCTTGCCAGTCATGGACTGGATATGGCCTCTTACAAGGAAAAATGGGGGCTGAAAAAGGATGTGCCGCTGGTATGCAAGTCTCTGCAACGTGAACGTCGCCGCAAGATGAAGGATATGCGTTTGTGGGAAAAGCGTCGCAAGGCAAAATAGACGTTCTCTCATGAATTGTGTATGAACAAAGGCAGCCGCTTCTGCGGCTGCCTTTCTTTTAGAGCATTTTCAGTTTGAAACGCTTCGCGCTTCAAACCATACGGCCTGTCGTTTCGCGGAAAAAGCGCGGTTTTTCCGCTCAACGACGGGCCGGGCGGCGCTGTGCCGCCGCCTCGCGTTTTGCCTTTTTCAATGGCAAAGCGCTCTTTATGCGGCTCCTGTTGCAACAGAGCCGAAACAGCAAGTGCTTCCTGAGGGAAGCAAAGGAGAAGTTCATGACGGAAAGGGATTCCGTCGCCGCGTCCGTCACGCTGGATGAGGCTCTGGCCCTGACGCGCCTGCCCGAAGAAGAGCTTCTGCGCCGTGCGGATGCCGTGCGCGAGGCCGCTTTCGGCAGGCGAATCAGTCTGTGCGCCATCATCAACGCCCGCAGCGGCAACTGCGGCATGGATTGCGCCTTCTGTTCGCAGAGTCGTCGCAGCACGACGGCCATTCCTGTTTTTCCCATGCTGGATGCGGAAAGCCTGCGGGAACGTATTCTTCGTCTGGCGGAGCTTCCGGTATGTCATATCGGCATTGTCACCAGCGGCGGGGCCCTGCAGGATGAGGAACTCGCCGTTGTGGGACAGGTGCTGCAATCTCTGCCGGAACCTGTCCGGGCCCGCGTCTGCGGTTCTCTGGGGCGGCTGCCTCAGGCGTCGCTGGAGCGGCTCTCCGGCTGGGGGCTGCGACGCTTTCACCATAATCTGGAAACGGCATCCACGCGTTATGCCGCCATCTGCACCACGCAAACCTGGGATCAGCGCCGGGCAACCATTCTGCGGGCGCGCTCCGCCGGTCTGTCCACCTGTACGGGGGGTATTTTCGGACTTGGCGAATCCTGGGAGGATCGCTGCCGTTTTGCTCTGGAGCTGGCGGCGCTGCATGCCGACAATGTGCCCGTCAATTTTCTTTATCCTCATCCGGGAACGCCGCTGGCCGATCAGCCACCTCTGGAGGCCGGAGAGGCGCTGCGCATCATCGCTGTTTTGCGCTGTCTGCTGCCGCAGGCAACGCTGCGCATCTGCGGCGGCAGACCCACGACGCTGGGCGCGCGCCAGACGGAAATCTTTCGCGCCGGCGCCAATGCGTTGATGACGGGCGATTATCTGACGACCTGCGGCAACGGCGCCGCGCAGGATCTTCGTATGATAGCTGACGCCGGTTTCGAGGTGGTGCAACCATGAACAGGCAGTTTCAGGCCTCTCCGGGCGGGCGTCCCCTGCGCGGGCTTTTTGTGAGCGGAACCGGGACGGACGTCGGTAAAACCGTTGCGCTGGCGGCGCTGCTGCGGGCCTGCCTCAAGGCTGACCTGCGGGTGCGTCCGGTCAAGCCCGTGCAGACCGGGGTTTCCGGCCCTGACGATGCGCGCGGCGATGCAACCGTCTATGCGGCGGCTGTTGCGGGACTGAGCAATGCCGTTGCCCCGGCCACGCTCCGTCGCTTTGTCATGCCGGCCTCTCCCCATCTGGCTGCCGGGCGCGAAGGCGTGCATCTGGATGTGGAAAGTCTGCGCGCCGCCGTGCTGCGCCACTGGGAAGGGGACGAAGACGCGCAGGGCCTGCTGCTGGAAGGAGCGGGCGGTCTGCATGTGCCGCTCAATGACAGCGAGGACATGCTGGATCTGATGGCATCGCTGGGGCTGCCTGTGCTGCTGGTGGGCGGCAACTATCTGGGCGGGCTCAACCATCTGCTGCTTTCCGTCGAAGCCGTTGCCGCCCGCGGGCTGCCGCTGGCAGGGGTGATTCTCTCCGATACGCAGCCCGCTGCCCGGGAAGACGAGGATACGCTTGCCATCAGGAAGGATAACGAAGCGCTGCTGCACCGTCGTCTTGCCGGACAGGGCGCGCCGCTGGTTCTTCTGCCTTTTGAGCCCGATCTGCACAGCGCGCCGCGCGCCTCGCTGGCATGGCAGGCGCTGGCCTATGTCTGCGCGCCTCTGGTGGAGACGGTGCGCCGCGCCTGTGATCCCTGTGCCGGGGAAGAGGCCGCCGCGCGGATAGAAGATTTGCAGGAACGGGACCGCCGGAGTCTGTGGCATCCCTACACCTCGGCAACGGAGCCGTTGCCGGTCTTCGTCATGGCCCGCAGCCGGCGCAACCGGCTGGCGCTGGCGGATGGCCGCGAGCTGGTGGACGGCATGTCCTCATGGTGGACCGCCGTGCACGGTTACAATCATCCCCGGCTGACGGCGGCGCTGCGCCGGCAGGCCGGGCGCATGCCTCACGTCATGTTCGGCGGCATCACGCATGAGCCCGCCGTGCTGCTGGCCGAGCGTCTTCTGGCTCTTCTGCCTGAAGGGCTGGATCGGGTTTTCTTTGCCGATTCCGGTTCCGTGGCCGTGGAAGTAGCCCTCAAGATGGCCCTGCAATATCAGCAGGGTATAGGCAGGAAGGAAAAAAGCCGTTTTCTGACGCCTCGCGGCGGTTATCACGGCGACACGCTGGGAGCCATGTCGGTATGCGATCCCGTAACAGGCATGCATACGCTGTTCAGGGACGTTCTGGCGCAGCAAATCTTTATGGAGCGGCCTTCCTGCCGTTTTGACGCGCCCTTTGATCCCTCCTGTCTCGATGACGCGCGCCGGGCTTTCGAAGAGCACGGGCACGAGATTGCGGCCGTCATCCTTGAGCCCGTCGTACAGGGAGCGGGCGGCATGTGGTTCTATCATCCCGCTTATCTGCGCGGGCTGGCGGATCTGTGCCGCGAGCATGGGGCTCTGCTTATTTTTGATGAAATCGCCACGGGTTTCGGCCGCACCGGCAAGATGTTTGCTCTGGAACATGCGGGCGTTACGCCGGATATCCTGTGTTGCGGCAAGGCGCTTACCGGAGGCATCATGACGCTGGCCGCCACGGTGTGTTCGCAGCGCGTTGCCGAGGGCATCTGTCACGGCGGGCAGGTGTTCATGCACGGGCCTACCTTCATGGGCAATCCGCTGGCCTGTTCCGTGGCGCTGGCCAGTCTCGATCTGCTGGCCGGGGGCGCGTGGCAGAGGCAGGTTGCCGCGCTGGAAAGCAGTCTGCGCACAGGGCTTTCCCCCTGCGCGGCTATGCCCGGCGTGGCCGATGTGCGCGTACTCGGCGGCATCGGCGTCGTCGAAACGGAACAGCCCGTCAACATGGCGGCTCTGCAGGCCTTCTTTGTCCAGCGCGGCGTCTGGATTCGGCCTTTCAACAGGCTGATCTACCTCATGCCGCCCTATGTGAGCCCCGCGGAAGATATCGCCCGCCTCTGCGACGCCGTGCGCGCCGCCGTCATGGAGAAAAAAATCTAGCAGTTTTTTGTTTTTGAGGGGGAAGGAACCCCTTTTGCTTGCGGCAAAAAGGGGGTCCTTCCCCCTCAAGCTCCCCC
>DXFI01000104.1 GCA_019114565.1 Candidatus Desulfovibrio intestinigallinarum
CAGCAGACTCTCCACCATGCGGGGATCGCTGAAAAACTGCTTGTAGGCCGGATCATGCCGGAATCGTTCGCCGCTCATGTCTCCCTTGTACCCTGTCCGGCAGCGGCCGACAAGCAGCCGGGCCGCAGGGACGCCGGGCGGAAAAACCGCGCTTTTTCCGAGAAGCGACAGGCCGTATGTTTTGAAATGCAATGCGTTTCAAACTGAAAAGGCTCTGGGAACCGCCCGATTCCGCCGCCCGCGGCCATTGACCCGGTCCGACTCCGCGACTACAGTAAAAGGAAAGTACCTTTTTCCTCACACTGTGCCCCGCAAGGAGTTCTCTGTGTCCCTGCCCGATATCCGCACCATCAGGACCTACGGTTACGCCTACGAAAAAACACGCCTGACGGACAAACTGCGTTCCTGCCTGACCCTGCTCGGCGTGGAGGGACTGCGTAATGTCCTGCGCCTTTACTACACCCTGAAAAAGCCCGATCTGCCCGTGCGCGCCCGGGCCGTCATCCTCGGCGCGCTGGGCTACTTCATCCTGCCCGTGGACGCCCTGCCGGACTTTCTCCCCATCGTGGGCCTGACCGACGATCTCGGCGTACTGGCCGCCGCCGCGGCTGCGGTCATCATGTATATGGATGACGAGGTCAAAGCCCGGGCCGACGCGAAACTGGAAAGCCTGCTGGGACGCTGATCCGCCCCGCGCAGGCTTTCCGGCCTTTCTAATCAAAAAGCCGCTCCCTGCCGATAGTGTTCCATATCACCGGGGAAAAGAGGATCGTACCGTGAAATTTGCATCCGTCAAGATTCGCGTTCTGCTGGGCATCATTATCCCTCTGCTCATCATGGCCGGCGGCGTGACAGGCATCGCCGTCTGGAAGATGCGCGCCACGGCCATCGAGGACTTCGCCGCCAAGTCGCAGCAGGAACTCAGCCTGTTCGGCCTCTACGTCTCCGAGATGATCAGCACTGCCCAGAGCACCGCCCGTGCCCTGTCTCACAACGCCAATGTCCGAAACAGTCTGGGCAAGTTCCCCACCTTTGCCAAAGCCACGCAGGAAACCCTCTACCGGCACGAGGATCTGTCGCCCGAGGCACGCGCCGTTGTCGGCCCCCTGCGGAACATGCAGAACGCCCACAGCCATCTTGCGGAAGTGTTCATCGGCTATCGCGACGGCGGCTATGCCTCTTCTCTCCCTGAAGTGCTCGTTCCCGCGGGGACCGATATGTCCGCCCGTTCCTGGTACCGCGAATGCGCTTCCGCTTCCGGCGAAGGCACGCTCAGTTCCGTCTACCAGAACATCAAGAAGGAACTGGTCGTCTCTCTGACCAACAAAGTGACCGCGCCCGACGGCAGCCTTATCGGCGTGCTCGGCATCGACATTTCGCTGTCCGAACTGCGAAACATCGTCAAAAACCTCCGTCTGGGCACATCCGGGCGCTTCGTCATCATTGAAAACAGCGGCCGCCTCATCTGCTCGCCCAGAACCCCGGAACTGGAAGGCAAGCTCGTCGGCAAGGATTTCAACCATCCCACGCTGGAACACATCTTCACCCAGCCCAACGGCACGTATAACTTCCGGCTCGGCTCCACCGCCGCCATGGCGACATCCATTTCCACCGACTTCGGCTGGAAGCTGATCTTCGTGGAAGACGAAAGCGAAATCTTCGCCTCCGCCAACGAAGCCCTCTACACCATCCTGCTGGTGATCGCCGGCATCGTGGTGCTCATGGTTCTTCTGGGCCTTGTGCTCGTGCGCTCCATCACCCGCCCGCTGGATCAGCTCGTGGGCTACGCCGACAAGGTGGCCGAAGGCGATCTTGATGCCAGCGTGGATGCGGGCAACTTCTTTGGCGAACTTGCCCGCCTGCATCAGGCGCTGGCCCGCATGCTCGACAGTCTGCGCAACTTCATCTCCGAAGCCCGGCAGCAGACGGACGAAGCCCGCAAGCAGACGGACATCGCCCGGAAGGCCGTGGACGCCGCCGATCAGGCCCGCAGGCAGGCCGAAAACGCCCAGCGCGAAGGCATGCTCAACGCCGCAAACCAGCTTGCCGACGCCGTGGGCGTCATCTCCGACACCTCCACCCGGCTTGCCCAGCAGGTGGAGGAATCCTCCACCGCCGCCGAGCAGCAGGCCCACCGCGCCATGGAAACCGCCACGGCCATGAACGAAATGAACGCCACCGTTCTTGAAGTGGCCAAAAACGCGGGCGACGCCGCCGAAGTCTCCGGCAGCATGCGCCACTGCGCCGAAGAAGGCGCGGACATCGTGCGGCAGGTCGTCAAGGCCATCGACGACGTGCAGCAAATCTACGGCGTCCTCAAGCAGGATATGGCGCAGCTCGGCGAAAACGCCCGCGCCATCACCCAGATCATGGGCGTCATCTCCGATATTGCCGACCAGACCAACCTGCTGGCCCTCAACGCGGCCATCGAAGCCGCCCGCGCGGGCGAGGCCGGACGCGGTTTTGCCGTCGTCGCCGACGAAGTCCGCAAGCTGGCCGAAAAAACAATGGCCTCCACCAACGAAGTGGGCAACGCCATCAACGCCATCCGCAACAGCACCGAAAAATCCATTAAGCAGGTGGACGTGGCCGCCGAAAGCATCGCCCGCGCCACCGACCTCTCCAACCGCTCCGGGCAGGCTCTGGAACAAATCGTCAGCATGGCCGAACAGTCCGCCGACGAAGTGCGCGCCATCGCCACCGCCGGTGAACAGCAGTCCGCCACCAGCGAGGAAATCAACCGCTCCATTACCGAAATCAACGACATCGCCACCAATACCTCGCAGGCCATGCAGCACGCCTCGCAGGCCATCGCCGAACTCGCCCGCCAGGCCCGCCACCTCAACGACGTGGTCGAGGATATGAAAAAGGGATAAAAGCATTTGTGAGTTGGGGGGAAGGGAACCCCTTTGGCTGGCGCACAAAGG
>DXFI01000105.1 GCA_019114565.1 Candidatus Desulfovibrio intestinigallinarum
GAAGGGGGAGTTTGAGGGGGAAGGAACCCCTTTTTGCCGCAAGCAAAAGGGGTTCCTTCCCCCTCAATGAGTCCAGCCCCTGAAATGGCTCCATGTGCGCGACGCAAAAACGGGACGCCTTCCTCCCGGAAGGCGTCCCGTTCTGTCTGCTGTTGCCGCAAAAAGCCTTACCGACCTTCGCTGTCGTGTTCTTCCAGCTCCTCGTCCGTCTTGTAGGCGCTCAGCTCTTTTGCCCCGCTCATATAGGCGCGATACTCGGCCACGACGGCGGCAAATTCCTTTGCCTTCCGGCGGGACACACCCGGCGCGCGCGGATTCACGGCCTTGGTGGGATCAATGAACTTGCCGTTCTGCTTGATGCGGAAATCCAGATGCGGCCCGGTGGAAAGTCCGGTGCTGCCCACATAGCCGATAACCTGCCCCTGCCGCACGCTGACGCCGCTGCGGATGCCCCGGGCATAGCCGGAAAGATGGTTGTACATGGATTCCAGATTCTGATGATGCCGGACGATAATCTGATTGCCGAAACCGCCGGCGCGCCCGGCCTTGAGCACCTTGCCGCTGCCCACGGCCATGACGGGCGTGCCCGTGGGCGCGCCGTAATCGACGCCGAGATGCGGGCGGCTGTAGCCCAGAATGGGATGCTTGCGGCTGTTGGTAAAGCGGGACGTCACGCGGGTGATGGGCAGCGGAGCCTGCAACAGGGTCTTGCGCAGACTCTCGCCGGCGGCATTGTAGAAATGTCCTTCACGCCCGCTGCCGTCCCGGAAGAGGAAGGCTTCAAAGGTCTTGCCCCTGTTGGTGAAGGCAGCGGCCAGCACCTTGCCGTAGCCCTTGTACTCGCCTTCCCGGTACAGCTTTTCCACCAGCACGCGGAAGCTGTCGCCTTCCTGCAAATCACGGATGAAGTTGATTTCCGCGGCAAAGAGATTGGCAATTCTCAGGGCCAGCTGCGGGCCTTCTCCCATGTCGGCAACGGCGCTGAACAAATCGCTGGCAATGACGCCTTCCACAAAGCAGAGCCGCGTTTCGTAGGCGATATTTTCCAGCCGGGCAACCGGATCATCCAGACCTTCCACCACCAGCCGCTTACGGTCGTCAATTTCGTACTCAAAGCGCTTGACACGCCCCGTAGCGGCGTCGGTGACAACCACGTAAGCCTGTCCGGCCCGAAACTTGCGCAGGGAAAAAACCTGCCGCGCCGCCCGCAGATAATGCTGCGTCTCGCCGGTGCCGACGCTGCCCAGCAGACCGCCCACGGTATCGCCGCGTTCCACGGTTCCCTTGCGCACGGTATCGCCTTCCGGCGTCACGATCTGAGTTGTCGCCGCTTTTTCGGACACGGCTTCCGGCGCCTGCCGGGGTTCTTCATCCGCGCTGTGCGGGTCCTGCGGAGCCTCTCCGGCTTCCTGAACGCTCTCGTCGGGAGCCGTTCTGCTTTCGGGTTCGCTCAGCGGCGCATCCCCGGGCTGTTCCGCCACGGCAGGGACTTCGCCGGAGGGAGCGTCCAGAGCCGGCGACAGCGCCACGCCGGGATCGCGTCCGGGTCTTCCTGTCCAGACGGCGGCAAGAACCGCGACCAGCAAGAAAAGAAAAAACAATTTTTTCATGGAACGTCGAAAAGACCTCACGGCGTCCGCCGGGGCGGTGCCGTCATGATGTTTGCTCGGAGTATTTGCTCCTTTATCCCGAGGGGCCGCACTTTGTCCAGAAGGAGCGGAATCCCCGATGCCCGGAACCGGACTTTTCTAGACTTGTTTAATCAGGCATTTTATGGCATAAAAAGCCGCTTGCGCGTACTGCAATTCGCCGTTTTGAACGGCAGCCCTCCTGCCCGCACGCGGTGGAAGACATGCGGCAGTGCCGAAGCTTGAAAACCATGCTGAAAGATGCCCTGCGCCATAGCCTGCGGCTGTTTGCCGACTCTGACGAAACTCCGGCCTGGCTGGACTGCATCGCCATCGAGGATGGAGACGATGCCGTGCGCGTGGTGTTTCCCCATGCCTACTTCGGCGCCTACTTCGCCCCTTACCGCGAACGCTTTGAACAGGCCCTGCGCCATGCGCTTGCACGCGCGCCTCTGCGGATATGCTATGACGTCCGTCTTCCGGGCAGACGTCTGCCGCACAGGCCTGCCGCCGCGGCATCGGCGGAAGCCATGCCCGCCGGAGACGCGACACAGGATTTCGAGTCGTTTCTGTATAATGACAAAAATGCCTTTGCCGTCGCCGGCGCGCGTCTCATGCTGCACACCGACACGGCCCCGCCGCTGCTTGTCCTGTACGGAGAATCCGGAACCGGCAAAAGCCATCTGCTGCATGCCCTGCATCGGGAACTGCGCGCCGCCACAGCCCGTATTGCCGCGTTCAGCCTTGCCCGGCAGGGACATGTCCGCTTTCCCTGGGAAGACGCCCCGGGAACATTCTGGCAGGGATACGACGCGCTGCTGCTCGACGATCTGCACGATATTCTGGACAACGGGCAGCGCTGCCGCGCGCTGACAGCCTGCATGGATGTTGCCGCCCGCACGGGAAAGCGCCTGGCGCTGGCCCTTACAGGTTCGCTGCGGCGTCTGGAGGCCGCTCCCCCGGCGCTGCGCACCCGTCTGGAAGCGGGACTGCTGCTTGAGCTGCTGCCTCCTGATGCGGACGTGCGCCTGCGCTATGTGCAGCGGCAGTGCCGGGAATGGCGTCTGCCTCTGTCCGCGCCGGCCATGATGCGCATTGTCGGCGACTGCGCCCACATCCGCCGCATTCAGGGGACGCTGTACCGGTTAAGCACCCTGAGCCGCCTGCGGGAACAGCCGCCGACGGATCAGGATGTGGAAACTCTGCTGCGCGGCGCGGCTCCCCGCCGTCAGGATTACAGGGATATCATGGAGGCCGTGGCCCGGCAGTGCGGGCTGCATGCCGACGATCTCGCAAGTGACAAACGCCATCCCCGGCTGGTGCTGGCCCGGCAGATCGCCATGTATGTCTGCCGCCGGAATCTCGGGCTTTCCTACCCGGAACTGGGGCGGGCCTTTGGCGGAAGGGATCACAGCACCGTTATCCATGCTGTTAAAAAGATTGAAAAAATGCTCGTTAATGACAAAAATGTCCATAATCTCGTTGCAAGCGTCGCAGCAAAGGTCGAAAAGTGACAATCCCCGGCGATGCGCGGGACATCCTGTAGGAAACATTCCCCGGCCGTTTCTGGAAACGTCGATGAAATATGCAGCAAAAACAGCATGTTGCCAGAGTTAGCGACATAGCTTCAGCCCTCAATAACAATAAGGAAAAAATATATGAAATTTGCAGTAAATAAAGAGCATATCATCGAAGGCCTGCAAAAAGCGGCGGCCATCATTCCCAGCAAGGCCGGAGCTGCATATCTGCGTTCCATCTGGCTCAAGGCGGAAGGGGATCGCCTTGCCGTCATGAGCACCGACGCCAACATCGAATTTACCGGACGCTATTCGGCGGAGATCAGCGAAGGCGGTCTTATCGGCGTTCAGGGACGCGCCTTTGTGGATCTGGTGCGTCAGCTTCCTTCGGGCGTGCTGCATTTTTCGCTGGACGAAAACTCCGGCAATCTTCTGCTGGAACAGGGGCGGCGTTCCTACAAGCTGCCTGTAAGCGGCTCCGAGTGGTTCCAGAACTTTTCGGAATTTCCCGCCGAGAATGCCGTCACCTGGTCCGGCGACTTTTTGCAGGACATTCTGGATCGCGTCGTCTTCTGCATCAGCGACGACGATACCATGGACGCCATTGCCTGCCTGTATCTGAAGCCTACGGCGGAAGGCCGCATTGATGTCTGCGGTCTGAACGGGCATCAGTTCGCGCTGGTTTCCTTTGTGCATGACGAACTGGCTGCGCGTCTGCCCCAGGAAGGGGTGCTGGTGCAGAAGAAGTATCTTCAGGATTTGAAGAAATGGCTCGGCGTGGACGAGATCGAGCTGAATCTTACCGACAAGCGGATCTATCTGCGGACCATCAACGGCGACGAAAGTCTGAGCCTGCCGCGTGCCGGGCACGAGTATCCCGATTACAACGTCTTTCTTGACAAGCTCGGCGGCGAGGGCGTGAGCACGCTGCTGGTGAACCGCAAGGAAGCCATGGAAGCGCTGGGGCGTATCCAGATTTTCAATACTGAAAGCGATCGCTGCGCCTATCTGGATCTCGGCGATGCCGAGGCCCGCATCACCGCTCAGGGGCAGGATGTCGGTTCGGCCTGCGAAAATCTGGAAGTGACCTTCCAGGGGGATGTGCGCCGCATAGCCTTCCCCACGCGCAACCTGATGGACGTGCTCGGGCATTTTACATCCGCGCAGGTGCAGATGATCATGACGGGCGCGGAGGGTCCCTGCGGCATTCGCGGGACGGAAGACCCCGATTACACCGTCATCATCATGCCCATGAAGATTTCCGAAACCACTTATTATAGCGAGGAAGACGTCTAATGGCTCCTGAAAGCAGCGGAAGCTATACCGCCTCGTCCATTACCATTCTGGAGGGCCTTGCGGCTGTGCGCAAGCGCCCGGCCATGTACATTGGTTCGACGGACGTGCGCGGCCTCCATCACCTGGTCTACGAGGTGGTGGACAACTCCATTGACGAAGCCATGGCGGGCTTCTGTTCGCACATCGTCGTCACCCTGCACGCCGACAACAGCGTGACCGTGCGGGACGACGGGCGCGGCATTCCGGTGGACATTCACCCCAAGGAAGGCGTGCCCGCCGTGCAGGTCGTCATGACGAAACTGCATGCGGGCGGCAAGTTCGACAATACCAGCTACAAGGTGTCCGGCGGTCTGCACGGGGTGGGCGTGTCCTGCGTCAACGCCCTTTCGGAGAGCCTGACCGTCACCGTGCGCCGCGACGGCAAACGCTACCGCCAGCACTATGCGCGCGGCGTGCCGCAGGACGAGCTGACGGTCATCGGCGAGGTGGAAGGCCACGGCACGACCGTCACCTTCAAGCCCGACGAGGAAATTTTCGAGGTTCTGGAATTTTCCTACGATACCCTGCGCAAGCGTTTTGAGGAACTGGCCTATCTGAACAGGGGCCTGACCATTCAGTGCATCGACGAGCGCACCGGCGAAGAGCATGTCTTTCATGCCGAGGGCGGCATCCGTCAGTTCGTCAACGATCTGAACGACGGCGATCCGGGCATTCATCCCATTATCGACGGCGAAGGCATCGTGGACAATGTGACGGTGGATTTTGCCCTGCAGTACAATGCCGGCTACAAGGAAAATATCCATACCTTTGCCAACAACATCCGCACAGGAGAGGGCGGCACCCACCTGGTGGGTTTCCGTACGGCCCTGACCCGCGCCATCAACGGCTACGTCAAGAATCAGGCCGATCTCGTCAAGAAGCTGAAAGGCACGGCCCTTTCCGGCGACGACGTGCGCGAAGGTCTGACGGCGGTGATCAGCGTCAAGCTGCCGCAGCCGCAGTTTGAAGGGCAGACCAAGACCAAGCTGGGCAACAGCGAGGTTGCGGGTATTGTCGCGGGCGTGGTCTACGACAGACTGACGAACTATTTTGAGGAAAATCCCAAGGATATCCGTCTGATCGTCGAAAAGGCCCTGGATGCGGCCCGCGCCCGTGACGCGGCCCGCCGCGCCAAGGAACTTGTCCGGCGCAAGGGCGCGCTGACGGACAACGCGCTGCCCGGCAAGCTGGCCGACTGCCAGAGCAAGGACCCCGCGGAATCCGAACTCTTCATCGTGGAAGGGGACTCCGCAGGCGGTTCCGCCAAGCAGGGACGCAATCCGAAAAATCAGGCCATTCTGCCCCTGCGCGGCAAGATTCTCAATACCGAGCGCACGCGCTTTGACAAGATGCTTGCCAACAAGGAAGTCAAGAATCTGATTACGGCCATGGGCGCGGGCATCGGCGAGGAAGACACGGATCTGGAGAAGCTGCGCTATCACAAGATCATCATCATGACCGACGCCGACGTGGACGGCGCGCATATCCGCACGCTGCTCCTGACCTTCTTCTTCCGGCAGTATCAGGAAATGGTGGAGCGCGGCTTTGTGTACATTGCCCAGCCGCCGCTTTACCGGGCGCATAACGCCCGTTTTGAAAAGTTCATCAAGGATGACGCCGAGCTGAACGATTTCCTGCTCCGGCGCATCAGCGAGGATGTGACGGTTGAAGCGCCCAACGGACGCACGTACACCGGCGGGGAGCTGCTGCGGCTCATGGCGCTGGTGGAAAAGCTCGACATCCGTGTCCGGGACGCCGAAAGCACCGGTATGCCGCGGGCGCTTTTCCTTGCGCTGACGACCTATGCGCAGGCCGTGACGGGCGACATGTTCGCGCAGGAAGACTCTGCGCTGACGGAGTGGATTGCCGGGCATGGCTACAGCATGCGTCTGGATCGGGAAGAAGGGGAGGACGGCGACGCGCGCCTGTTCGTCACCTTCGAGAACGAGGGCAGCCATCATACCCGGCGCGGCATGGAGTTCTTTGCCTCCAAGCTCTACCGACAGACGTGGCAGCTGTTCGAGGAGCTGCGCACGGAATGCGGCGGTCTCAGCTTCACGCTGCGCCGCAAGGACGGCACGGGGCTGGAACTGGCGGATGTCTTCGCACTTTTACAGGCCACGCTGGAAGAAGCCCGCAAGGGCATCAACATCCAGCGCTATAAGGGTCTAGGCGAAATGAATCCCGAGCAGCTCTGGACGACGACCATGAATCCCGAGAACCGTGTGCTGCTTCAGGTTTCGGTGGAGGATGCCAACGAGGCTTCCGAAGCCTTCGAGGAACTGATGGGCGATCGCGTGGAACCGCGCCGCGCCTTTATTGAACGCAACGCCCTGAGCGTGCAGGATCTGGATATCTAGAGCGTTTCAGCTTTGAAAAAGGTGAAACGCGCGCCGCAAAAGGCGCGCATTCCCGACGCCGTATATTGTTTTTACATACAGAGGCCCCATGTCTGAGCAACTGGAACACGCACAGCCGAAAGTCAGCATTGAGAAGGAACTGCGTCAGTCCTATCTGGAATACTCGCTTTCGGTCATCATAGGACGCGCCATTCCCGATGCGCGCGACGGCCTGAAGCCCGTGCACCGGCGCATCATGTTCGCGCAGTACGAGCTTGCCAACAGTTACAACCGGCCGCACAAGAAGTCGGCCCGCATCGTCGGTGACGTTATCGGTAAGTATCACCCGCACGGCGATTTGGCGGTATACAACGCGCTTGTGCGCATGGCGCAGGATTTTTCCATGCGCGATCCGCTGGTGGACGGGCAGGGCAACTTCGGCTCGCTGGACGGCGACCCCGCCGCCGCCATGCGTTACACCGAAGTGCGCATGTCGCGTCTGGCAAGCGAGTTTCTGGCGGATCTGGATAAGGAAACCGTCGATTTCCTGCCCAACTACGACAATACGCTGCAGGAACCGTCCGTGCTGCCGACCAAGGTGCCCAACCTGCTGCTCAACGGTTCGTCCGGTATTGCCGTAGGCATGGCCACCAATATTCCGCCGCACAACTTGGGGGAACTCTGCGACGCGCTGCACTATCTGCTGGAGCATCCGCAATGCAGCGTCGAGGACCTGATGGACTTTATCAAGGGGCCGGACTTCCCGACGGCGGGCTTTGTCTATGCGGGCAAGGGCCTGCACGACGCCTACAGCACGGGACGCGGCACCGTGAAGGTGCGCGGCCGCGTGGAGGTGGAAGAGCGCAAGAAGGGCCTGCAGGCCGTCGTCATCCGGGAAATTCCCTTCGGACTCAACAAATCCGGTCTGGTGGAAAAGATTGCGGCGCTGGTGAACGAGCGCAAGATTGACGGCATTGTGGACCTGCGGGACGAGTCCGACCGCAAGGGCATCCGCATTGTGGTCGATCTCAAGCGCGGCGTCATTCCCGAGATTGTCATCAACCAGCTGTACAAGTATACGCCGCTGGAAACGAGCTTCGGCATCAACATGCTGGCCGTGGTGGACAATCGTCCGGTGCTGCTCAATCTCAAGACGGCTCTGGCCTGCTTTGTGGATCATCGCCGCGAGGTGGTCATACGGCGCACCCGCTTCGATCTGCGCAAGGCCGAAGCCCGCGCCCATATTCTGGAAGGTCTGCGGCTGGCCATTGATCACATCGACGAGGTGGTTGCGCTCATCCGTGCGGCGGCGAATCCCGATGCGGCGCGTGCGGCTCTGATGGAGCGTTTTTCCTTCTCCGAGGTGCAGGCCCGCGCCATTCTTGACATGCGCCTGCAGCGTCTGACGGGTCTGCAGCGCGACGAGCTCATGAACGAGTACAAGGACCTGCTGCAGAAGATTGAGTTCTACAAGTCCGTTCTGGAAAATGCCGATGTGCTGCGCAGCGAAATGAAGCGCGAAATTGCGGAAATCCGGGACGCCTTCGCCACGCCGCGCCGTACGGAAGTGGTGGCCGAAGCCCTCAACGGCATTGATATCGAGGATCTCATCCCCGATGACGAGGTGGTGATCACTCTGTCCCGCCGCGGCTACATGAAGCGGACGCCGCTGGAAAACTACCAGCAGCAGAAGCGCGGCGGCAAGGGCATCGCCGCCCTGCACACGTCCGAGGACGATTATGTGCAGGAATTTCTGACGACGACGAATCATCAGTATCTCTGCCTTTTTACCAACAAGGGACGCATGCACCAGCTGAAGGTGCATCAGGTGCCCGAAGGCAGCCGCACTGCCAAGGGCGTGCATATCAACAACCTGCTGCCGCTGGAAGAAGGCGAGTGGGTGACGACGGTGCTTGCTCTGCGCGAGTTTGCCGAAGACAAGTATTTTCTCTTTGTGACGCGGCGGGGCATGGTCAAGCGCTCTTCGGCGTCGCTGTATGCCCGCTGCCGCAAGACCGGTCTCATGGCCGTGGGGCTGCGCGAGGACGACGAGCTGGTCGTCGTGCGTCCCATCCGTGAGGACAGCCATATTGTGCTGGCCACGGCCGACGGCATCGCCATCCGCTTTTCCTGCCGGGATGTGCGTCCCATGGGCCGCGTGGCCACGGGCGTCAAGGGCATTGCCCTGCGGCGTCAGGATTTCGTGGTGGCCGGGGTCATTCTCAAGGAAAGCGATCAGACCACGGAGATCATGTCCATTTCCGCCAACGGCTACGGCAAGCGGACCCGGGTGGACCTCTATCGCTTGCAGTCGCGCGGCGGCAAGGGCATCATCAACTTCAAGGTGACCGGCAAGACCGGGCCCGTGGTCGGCGCCATGCCCGTGCATGACAATGACGGGCTGATTCTGCTGACGTCCGCCAACAAGGTTGTGCGTATCGGCGTGGAAGATGTGCGCAGCAAGGGACGCGCCACCATGGGCGTCATGCTGGTACGTCTGGACGAAGGCGCGCGCGTAGTTGGTTTTGACCGCGTGGACGAAGGCGGGCAGACCGGACGGGCCTTTGATGCCGACGAGGCGGAAGAAACCGGAGAAGGCGCGCCGGAAGCTCCGACCGCTCAGGCGGACGCGGCGTCCGGAACGCCGGAGGTCTAGTCCATGCGGGCGGGTCTGGCGGGCGTTCTCTGCTGCGCGCTGCTGCTGGGCGCCTGCCGCGCTCCTCTGGAGGACGGCGACGACTTGCAGGCGGCGCGCACGGCCATTGCGGAACGGCAGTGGTCCCGGGCGGAACGGCTTCTCGGCCGCTATCTCCGGGACGAACGCAAGCCGGAACTGCGCTGGCAGGCCTGGAACGCCCTGCTGACCGTGCTCGAAGTCGGCGGCGATCCGCGCACAAACCTTGACTATCTGGACGCCATGCTGGAAGAATTCGCCGACGACGACGCCAAAAGCCGGGAGATCCTGCTCCGCATCGGTCGGCTGAACGAACGGCTGCGCCGCTATGACAGGGCGGCGGATACCTGGATCGCCTATCTCAACGTGGCGGGCCTGCCGCCGGAGGACAGCCTGTACGGCTATCGGCGTCTGGGAGCCATGCTCTTTCATCTGCGCCGCTTTGAAGCGGCGGAGGAGGCCCTGCAGCAATGTCTGGCCCTGCCTCTGCCCGACGAGGCAAAGAGCATGTGCACCTATGATCTGGCGGATCAGTATCTGGCGCGCGGCAGCTGGAATGAGGCGGCGGATCTGGCGCGGCAGATTGTGGATGACGAACCGCAGGGAGAACTGCGGGCGCTGGCCGGTTTCGTGCTGGGCGACGCGCTGGAGCAGCTCGGAAAGACCGACGAGGCTCTGACGCAGTTCGAGGCCATACGCGACATTTACCCGAATCCGGGCGTCATCGATAATCGCATTGCGTATTTGAAAAAAAACAGGAAAAAGTGACGCTTTTCGTTGCGGTTGCCGTTGCGGGATCGCAAGGGCCGTTCCCGGGCGACAGTCCGCCCGCAGGGAGCGGGGCCGGAAAACAGGGTCCCGGCCGCAGCGGCTGCGGCAGGGCCGTTTTTTCCGGCAATGCCGTCATGCGAAAACGGCGTTTTTGCGGCAGGCAGGACTGGGTGTCCTGCCCCTGAAGAATGGCGAACAGTCAAACACATGCTCCAAGGGAGCGCCTTCGCAGCCGGTGCGGGGGCAGCGGGGAAATCATGATCAAGCATGAATGCGGCCTATTCGGCATTTACGGACACGAGGATGCGGCCCGTCTGACCTACTTCGGCCTGTACGCCCAACAGCATCGCGGCCAGGAAAGCGCGGGCATCATTTCGCGCGACTCGGGCGGCATGCATGAACACAAGGGCATGGGGCTTGTGCCCGACGTGTTTACGGAAGCCGATCTTCAGGGCCTGACCGGCGAGACCGCCGTGGGGCATGTGCGCTATTCCACCACGGGGCGTTCCTACCTGCGCAATGCCCAGCCCTTCCTTGCCCATTACAAGGGCAAGGACATTGCCGTGGCGCACAACGGCAATCTGACCAATACCGAGGCGCTGCGCACGGAACTGGAAAACGAGGGCGCCATCTTCTCCACCACCAACGACACGGAAGTGTTCATGCATCTGCTGGTGCGGGCGCTCCGGCACAAGGATCTGCCCGATGCCGTGCGCGAGGCCTGTTCTCGCGTGCGCGGGGCCTATTGCCTGCTGGTGCTCTGCGACGATGTCATGGTGGCGGTGCGCGACCCCTTCGGTTTTCATCCTCTGGCGCTGGGGCGTCTTGACGGGGCTCCGGTTTTTGCCTCCGAAACCTGCGCCTTTGACCTGCTGGAAGCCGATTACGAACGCAGCATTGCGCCGGGTGAAATCTACATCGTCGACGCCCAGGGCGAGCACAGCGAAAAACTGGACGGCCCTCTGCCGGAAAAGCCCCGCCAGTGCATTTTCGAGCTGGTCTATTTTGCCCGCCCGGACTCCTATATTTTCAACGAACAGGTGTACGTCTGCCGCAAGAACATGGGCTGGCAACTGGCCTATGAATCCTCGCCCGATGCGGATCTGGTGCTGCCCTTCCCGGATTCAGGAGTGTACCCGGCCGTAGGCTTTGCCCAGTGTGCGGAACTGCCCTACGAACACGCCATGATCCGCAATCACTACGTGGGCCGTACCTTCATTCAGCCCTCGCAGGGCATGCGCAACTTCGGCGTGCGGGTGAAGATCAACCCCGTGCAGGCCATGATTGACGGCAAGCGCATCTGCATTGTGGATGACTCCATTGTGCGCGGCACGACCATGATCACCCGTGTGAAGAAGTTGCGCGAGCTGGGAGCCAAGGAAGTGCATATCCGCATTTCCTGTCCGCCGGTCAAGTTTCCCTGTTTCTACGGCATTGACTTTGCCTCCCCCAAGGAACTTATTGCGGCCAACCATACGCTGGAAGAGATGAAGTCCATCTTCAATGTGGATTCTCTGCATTATCTGAGCGTGGACGGCCTGCTGCGTTCCGTCATGCATTCGGACAGCTACTGTCTGGCCTGTTTCACCGGTGACTACCCCGTGCCCTGCAAGGAGTGCGGCAAATATCGTCTTGAGGGCGCCTGCGGCAAGGTTTCGTCGTAAACGCCCGGCAGAGCGTTTCTCTTTTGAAAAAGGGGAAACGCAAGGCGGCCAGACAGTGCCGCCAGGCCTGAACTGAGCGGAAAAACAGCGTTTTTCCGCGAAACGACAGGCCCAATGATTTGAAACGCAACGCGTTTCAAACGGAAAATGCTCTGGAAGCTGTAGCATAAAGGATAGAAAAAATGGCTTGTAACGCCACGCGCATCAAGGGCTTTGCCGACATGTTTCCGCCGGATTCCGACGTATTCACCCGGATGGAAACGTTGGCGCGGCGTATTTTCGGACAATGCGGTTTTGTGGAACTGCGTACGCCGGTTCTCGAGTATACGGACCTCTTCAAGCGGTCCATCGGCGAGGAAACCGACGTGGTGCAGAAGGAAATGTTCACTTTTCCGGATCGCAAAGGGCGGATGATGACCATGCGCCCCGAAGCGACGGCGGGCGTCATGCGGGCGTATATTGAATCATCCCTGCACACGCGCGAAAGCGTCAGCCGCCTGTTCACCACCGGGCCCATGTTCCGCTACGAACGGCCGCAAAAGGGCCGTATGCGTCAGTTCCATCAGATCAACTGCGAATGTCTGGGCTCGGACAGCCCCTATGCCGACGCGGATCTGATTATGATGCTGACCCGCTATATCCGGGCGCTGGGCCTCAAGGATGTAAGCCTGAAAATCAATTCCCTGGGCTGTTCCCGCTGCCGTCCCGCCTTCAAGGAAGCGCTGGTCGCCTATCTGCGGGACAAGGCCGACGGTCTGTGCGAAGACTGCGCCCGCCGTCTGGAAACCAACCCCCTGCGGGTGCTGGACTGCAAGCAGCCCGGCTGCAAGGAGCTGACCGAAGGCGCTCCCCGTCTGCTGGAGCACAACTGCCCCGAATGCAGGGCGCACTTTGACACTGTGCTGGAGTTGCTGCGCGAACAGGGCGTTCCCTTTGAGCAGGACGACCGGCTGGTGCGCGGGCTGGACTATTATTGTCGCACCACCTTTGAGGTCGTGAGCGGTAGCATCGGCGCACAGTCCGCGGTTGCCGGGGGCGGCCGTTACGACGGTCTTGTGAAGAGCCTGGGCGGCCCCGATGTGCCCGGCGTGGGTTTTGCCATGGGCATGGAGCGTGTTGCTCTGCTGCTGGCCGAACAGGAGGCCCCCCGCAAGGACTTTTTCCTCGTGGTGCTGCCCGGCGACGACGGCGAACAGCGGCGGCATCAGGGCTTTTCCCTGACGCAGCGGCTGCGGGAAGCCGGACTGAGCGGCGAAATGTGCTTTTCCGACGCCGGTTTCAAGAGTCAGATGCGCCAGGCGGGAAAATGCAATGCCCGTTACTGCCTCATTCTCGGCCCCGATGAGGCCGCGCAGGAGGCAGTGCAGGTCAAGCATATGGATTCCGGCGAACAGCGTCTTGTGCCCATGAAGGAGCTTGCCGCCGCGCTGGAAGCGGAGTAGGGCAGTTACGGAGCCTCCGGCGGCCCTCAGGGCTGCCGGCATGGTCCGGCCTCTCTGCCACCCGGATGAGAAAAGCGACGGCCCGCAGGACGGCGTGTATTTTACACTGGAGCGTTTTGCCATTGAACAAGGCGGAACGCGAGGCGCCCAGCGCCGCACGGCCAGAACTGTGCGGAGAAACAGTGCTTTTTCCGCGAAGCGACAGGCCGTATGGTTTGAACGCATAGCGTTTCAAACTAAAAATGCTCTAAAGGACAGACAATGAGCGAAGAAACGCAAAGTCAGGATATTCAACAGGAACATCAGAAGTTTATTGAGGATCTGGGCGACTGGACCCGGACGCACACCTGCGCGCAGCTGACGGCGGCCGACGACGGCGCCGAAGTCTGCCTCATGGGCTGGGTGCAGTACCGCCGCGATCACGGCGGCCTGATCTTCGTGGACCTGCGCGACCGTGAAGGTCTGACGCAGGTGGTTTTCAGCCCGGACATCGCCCCCGCTGCGCACGAGAACGCCCATATCCTGCGTTCCGAATACGTGCTGGCCATCAAGGGCAAGGTGCGTCCTCGTCCTGAAGGTATGACCAATCCTCAGCTGCCCACCGGGGAAATCGAAGTGGTGGCCCATGAATGGAAGCTGCTCAACACTTCCAAAACGCCGCCCTTCCCCATTGAGGATCGCACCGATGCGGGCGAAAATCTGCGTCTTGCCTGGCGCTATCTCGATCTGCGCCGTCCGCGCATGCAGGCCAATCTGCGTCTGCGTCACCGCGTGGCGCAGGCCATCCGCCGGCAGCTGGACGAGGACGGTTTCATCGAAGTGGAAACGCCCATTCTGACCAAGTCCACGCCCGAAGGCGCGCGTGACTTCCTCGTTCCCAGCCGCCTGAACAACGGCAGCTTCTACGCGCTGCCGCAGTCGCCCCAGCTGTTCAAGCAGCTGCTCATGGTGGGCGGTCTGGACCGTTATTTCCAGATTGTCCGCTGCTTCCGCGACGAAGACCTGCGCGCCGACCGTCAGCCGGAATTTACGCAGGTTGATATTGAAATGAGCTTTGTGGACGAAAACCGGGTCATGAACATGGCCGAAGGGCTCATGGCCCGCGTCTTCAAGGATGTCATGAACATCGACCTGCCCCGTCCCTTCCCGCGCATGACGTGGGACGAGGCCATGAGCCGCTATGGCGTGGACAAGCCCGACACCCGTTTCGGCATGGAGCTTGTGGACATCACCGACATCGTGCGCGGTTCCGGCTTCAAGCTCTTTGCGCAGGCCCGTCTGGTCAAGGCCATGAAGGTGGAAGGCGGCGAATCCATGAGCCGCAAGGACATTGACGGCTACACCGAGTTCGTCAAAATCTACGGCGCTCAGGGACTGGCGTGGATCAAGATTAAGGCCGACGAATGGCAGTCCCCCATTGCCAAGTTCCTTTCTGAGGCCGAGCGCGAAGGCATCAAAAAGGCGCTGGATCTCAAGGTCGGCGATATTGTCTTCTTCCAGGCCGGCGAGCCTGATATGGTCAACGCCGCGCTGGGCAACCTGCGCGTGCATCTGGCCGGTCGTCTTGGCCTTATCCCCGCGGGTACGTTCAACTTCCTCTGGGTGACGGACTTCCCGCTGTACGAATACGACGAGGAAGAGAAGCGCTACGTGGCCTGCCATCATCCCTTCACCTCGCCCGCGCCCGGTCACATGGAACTCATGAAGACGGACCCCGCCAAGGCCAAGGCCCGCGCCTACGACATGGTGCTCAACGGCAACGAAGTGGGCGGCGGTTCCATCCGTATTCATTCCGGCGAAGTGCAGCGCCGTATGTTCGAGGCTCTGGGCTTCACGCCCACTCAGGCCGAGGAACAGTTCGGCTTCCTGCTCAACGCTCTTGAGCAGGGCGCGCCGCCGCACGGCGGTCTGGCTTTTGGTCTTGACCGTCTGGTCATGCTGCTGGCCGATGCCCAGAGCATCCGCGACGTCATTGCCTTCCCCAAGACGCAGAAGGCCACCTGCCTCATGACGCAGGCGCCGTCGCCCGTGTCCTCCAAGCAGCTGCGTGAGCTGGGTCTGCGCCTGCGCGAGACGGAAAAGGCCGCTGAAGGCGGCAAGGCGGCGGAATAAGACCATGAAGCTGGAGATCGTTACCTACCCTGATCCGCGTCTGGCACAAAAATGCGAGCCCGTAACGGAAATTACCGACGAGCTGCGCCAGCTGGCCGCGGATATGATCGAAACCATGTATGACGCGCCGGGCGTGGGGCTGGCCGCTCCGCAGGTGGGCCGCAATATCCGCATGCTCGTCATGGACCCCGATATCGGCGAGGAAGGAAGCGAACGTCATCCGCGCGTCCTGATCAATCCCGAGCTGACGCTGGGAGAGGACATGATCCCCAGCGAGCAGGAAGGGTGCCTTTCCGTCCCCATGAACTACCGGGCTACCGTCAAGCGCGCTTCCACCGTGCACCTCAAGGCCACGGATCTTGACGGCAACAGCATTGACGAAGATCTGGAAGGCTTTGCCGCCATTGTTGTGCAACATGAATACGATCATCTGGACGGCGTGCTGTTCATTGATCGTATCAGCCGGCTGCGGCGAAGCCTCTATGACAGCAAGGTCAAAAAATGGCTGAAACGAAAGAGTGCTTCCGCATAGTCTTCATGGGTACGCCCGAGCTGGCCGCCACGGTGCTTCGCGCCGTGGCCGGCTGGCCGGCCGGGCGGATTGTGGCCGTCTATACCCAGCCGGATCGCCCGGCCGGGCGCGGCCATAAGCTGACGCCTTCGCCGGTCAAGGTTCTGGCTCAGTCGCTGGGGCTGCCCGTGGAGCAGCCGCTCAACTTCAAGGATGAGGAATCCTGCCGCAAGCTGGCGGAGTATAAACCGGATTTTCTCCTTGTGGCGGCCTATGGCCTGCTGCTGCCCGTGCCCGTCATTGAGACGCCGCGTTTCCCTCCGCTCAATGTGCATACGTCTCTTCTGCCGCGTTATCGCGGCGCTGCTCCCATTCAGCGCGCGCTGATGGAAAACTGGGAGGAAGGCGCGCAAACCGGCGTTTCCATTATGGAAATCGTACAGGCGCTTGATGCCGGTCCCGTGTATGCGCAGGAGGCTCTGCCTCTGGCCGGGCATACGGGCGGCACGCTGCATGACGCGTTGGCCGAGACGGGCGGGCGGCTGCTGCTTTCCGTTCTGGATCAGTTTGCAGCGGGTACGGCCCATGCCGTGCCGCAGGACGAGACGCAGGCCACCTATGCGGCCAAGCTCTCCAAGGCGGACGGCTATGTGGACTGGAATGCGCCCGCCGCCGCCGTTGATGCCCGTATCCGGGCCGTCACTCCCTGGCCCGGCGCGCGTTCTCTTTTCCATTTTGACGGTAAGGAAGCCCAGCTTCTGCAACTGGGACCGGGAAAGATTCTGCGGGACATGCCGCTGCCGCGTATTCTGCCCGGCAGTGTTTTCTGGGATGGTTCGCTGCTGCGGGTTGCCTGTACTGATGCCTGGTATGCGCTGGGGAGCGTGCGTCCTCAGGGCAAGAAGGACATGGAAGCCCGCGCTTTCGTCAACGGTTTTGTCCGCCCCGAGAGCAAGGGGCTGTGCGGTCGTGCCGAGCGCCCCGCGTAACGGCAAATCCGAAAGTTCTTGCAGCGGAGCGTATTTTGTGAGTGCAAAGACTGCGCGGCGCACTTTCCCGTTCTTTGTCTTCTGTGCGCTGCGCACGGAAAGCTGGAAGGTCGGGGAGCCGGTTCGACGGTCTTGCACAACAATGTGCGCGCGGTATTTCAAAAAATTTTCCTGAAAAAAAAAGTCTGTCACAGCGTCCGTTTCAGGGCGCTGTTTTTTCTTTTTTGATGTTTGTATCGCAAAAAGGGCTTTTTTTGTTACAGGGCCCTTTACGCCCCAAAAAGGGGCAATAGCTCTTTGACGGGACTGAAAGCCATGCTGAAGCTCTCTTTTCTCCGCAAGTCTCCCTATGTACTGCCGTCCGAACACTACGGCGGGGGGCGTAAGCGAATCTTTCTCGGTTTGCTTTCCGCTTCCTGTCTGGTATTGGGCGGCGCGCTGGCGGTTCTGCTTGTGCTGCCCTGGGTTTTGCCCGGAGAGCATCTGCGCTGGCTCGGCCTGATCAGTCTTGCGGTAGGCGTCCTGCTCATCGTCGCGTTGTTCTGGCTTTGCCTGACGCTCATTTTTCATATTTATACGGCGCGTCTCTTTCCCGGAGTGGAGGCCGTGCGTCATGTCACCATACGGCTGCTCTTTCCGCTTATGGAATTACTGGCAAAGGCCGTTCGGGTGGATCGCGCCAAGGTGCGGCGTTCCTTCATCAAGGTCAACAATGAGTTTGTGCTGGCGCGCGGCCTGCGCACAACGCCAGACAGGTTGCTGCTGTTGCTGCCGCACTGCATACAGCGCAGCGCCTGCCCGCACCGGCTGACGCATACGCTGGAGCTCTGCCGCCGTTGCGGGGCCTGCCCCGTGGGGCCGCTGCTCGATCTGCGGGACAAATACGGTTTCAGCATGGCCATTGCCACAGGGGGAACCATTGCGCGGCGCATTGTCATTGAGCGGCGGCCGCGTCTCATTATTGCCGTTGCCTGTGAACGCGATCTGACGTCCGGCATTCAGGACAGCTACCCCCTGCCGGTTTTCGGGATTCTCAACGAGCGCCCGTGCGGCCCCTGTCTGGATACCCTCGTTCCCCTGCGGCCGCTGGAAGCAGCCCTGCGGCATTTCCTTGATCTTCCGCCGGAAGAGGGCAGTACCGGCCCTTTTTTGAAAAGAAGCGGGGCGGAGTAGATAGGGTTTATTTTTGAGGGGGAAGGAACCCCTTTGCTCTGCTGTCGATGTCCGTAAGGGCTCCTGCGTCGCCTAACGGACACGGCCTGCGGCCGCCCGCTGGGTCGCTGCTCGCGGCAAAAAGGGGTTCCTTCCCCCTCAAACTCCCCCTTCCCCCCAAAACCCGCGCACGGAGTCTGCCGGGTAACGATGGACATTTTTTGTAACATGTAATGATATTTTATTTTTCACATCATTACATAGATGAATATCCCGGAAAACCAACATCCGATAATGAGTCCTGATCCTAGAGAAATTTCAGTTTGAGATGCTTTGCATTTCAAACCATACGGCCTGTCGTTTCGCGGAAAAAGCGCAGTTTTTCCGCTCACTTTGGGCTGGGCGGCGCTGTGCCGTATTTTATCTTCTTCAAAGTCAAAACGTTCTGATTTGCCAATATGAGGCTGGGAGAATCCGTATGGCGGACACCAACGTTTCTTCGCGGAATCGCAAGACCGCAGCCATTTCCGGTAAGTTGCGCAAAGCACCGCCGTCGGCACTGGTCTGGGCATGGCAGGCCTTGCACCTGCTGGACGGAGCCGCCGCGCCCTCGTCGGCGCAGGAGGCGCTGGAAAGCGTGCTGTCAGCCCTGCCGGAAGCGGAGCGGCGGGACAGGAATCTGACGGCGGAATATTTCTACGGCGCATTGCGGCAGGAAATCCGTTTGCAATGGCTGTTGCGGCGGTTGCTGCCGCAGCCGGAGAAATTGCCCCTGCCGCTGCGGCGGCTTCTGCTCGTGGCCGCCTATGGCATGTTGTTTCTTGAGCGTGTGCCCGCCTATGCGGTTCTTTCCACGGCGGTGAGTGCGGCGCAATGTGTTTACGGGCCGGGACTGGGCAAGCTTGTCAACGGGGTTCTGCGTTCCCTGCAGCGCTGGGGGACTTCCGTGCATGAAGTATCGTTTTACGTGGAACAGGGAGAAGCGGCGGACAGCCCGGCGGCACGGGCGCGTTTTCTCTCGTTGCCGGAAAGCGTCTATGCGCTGTGGGAGCGCGCCTACGGCAGAGACGTTGCGGAAAAGCTGGCCCTTCGCAGTCAGGCGCGACCCGTGGCAGCCTTTCGCGTTCATGCGGCGCGTCCCCATGCAGAGAGGCTGCGCGAGCGGCTTCTTCATGCGGACGGGCAGGCGTCGGATGCTCTTGCCGTGGGAACCTGGGGCGTCGCTTTTCCGGGGGGAGCCCCCGCTGCGGCAGGGGAGGAAAGCCTTGCCGACCTGATGGCCGAAGGCAGACTGTCCTCACAATCCGCAGGATCGCAATGGCTGATGGCCGCCTTGTGGCGCACGGCCGGGCTGGGAGATGCCCCGCTCTGGGATGCCTGCTGCGGCTATGGCGGCAAGTCTGCGCTTGCTGCGGAGCAGGGGGCGCATGTGGGCTTCTGTTCCGATGCCTCCTGGCAGCGACTGCGGCAGCTGCCGAAGCATTTTCAACGATTACAGCTGATTGTGCCGCAGCTGGCATTGGCTGACGGCCGTCGGCCGCCTGTGCGGCAATGGGAGGGAAATATTCTGGCGGATGTGCCGTGCAGCGGTCTGGGCGTGCTGGCGCGGCGGCCGGATATTCGGCGGCATACCGGAAGAATGGCGGACTTTCCGCAACTGCAATACGATATTGCGCTTGCTCTCGCGCGATGCCTGCTGCCGGGGCGCTGCCTTGTGTACATGACCTGCACGCTGCGCCCGGCAGAAAATGAACAGGTGGTGCAACGTCTGGAAAGCGCCGGTCTGCGTTGTCTGGAACAGCTGCAGACGCCGCACGATCACCCCTTTATGGAAGGTATGTTTGGTGCGGTACTGCAACGAAATTAGCGCATTTTCAGTTTGAAACGCTCTGGATGTGGTTGGCGCTCATCAC
>DXFI01000106.1 GCA_019114565.1 Candidatus Desulfovibrio intestinigallinarum
CCCAACGCGCTTTTTCAAGGGGAGGTAGGGCAGGCATTTTTAGAGCGTTTCAGCTTTGAAAAGCGCCCAGCGCCGCCCGGCTAGAACTAAGTGGAAAAACACGCTTTTTCAGCGAAACGACAGGCCGTATGGTTTGAAGCGAAAAGCGTATCAAACTGAAAATGCTCTGGCGTACAAACAAAGAGGAACGCCGCATCGGGCGGTTTCCTTTTTTCTTCCCGGTCAACAGACATATTCGCGGGAGAGGTTTTTCGATGATGCAGTTTCTGAAGGACAAGGCCCTTGGTTCTCTTATGATGGCCCTGCTGTCCTGCGGCATGGCCACGTCCGTCACGGCGCAGGAGGCCGACGTCACGACGACGCAGGAACCCGCCGGACAGGCGGAACAGGCCGGACAGGCCGCGCCGGATGCTGCCCCCGCCGTCGTCAGGACGGTTTCCAAAGCATCCTCCGGCCTGCCGCTGGCGCTTCTGCCTTTGCAGGAGGGCGTGCCGCTGCGCGCCGCTGATCCCGAAAGCGTCGTTCTCTGGCCGGGTGGCGCGCGCATTACCGCGCATGAAGAGCTGACTCCCGAAACCTCGCCGGACGGTACGGAAGCCTTTTTTGTCGTGCCTGCCGGCGCGCGGGATATGGAAATCAGCGTGGAAGGCGCGCGCCTGCTGCGCTGGAGTTCCACTCCCTGCTTCCTGCCGGCGCAGGGCGGTCTTGCCCATGAGCGGCAGGAGGCGCAGGAAAATCTGCGCGCCCTGAGAGGCGAGCAGGCCATGCTGCGCGCCGTGCTGGATACCTGGACAAAACGTCCTGTGACGCAGCCGGGGCAGGATCTGGAACAGCTGGCTTCCCGCCTCGAAAACCGTGTTCCGGCGCTGGTGTCCCGTCTTGCTCAGGTCACCGACATTATTGCCGCCCTGGAAGAGGTGGAAAAAAAGCGTCCCGCGCTGTCCGACAAGGGGCAGAAGATCCTGCTGGAACTTCGGGACGCCGGGGCTTCCGTTGTTGTGCGTTATCGTTACACGCTGCCCGATTGCGGCTGGCAGCCCCGCTATGTCTTTGATGCCATCCCCGACGAAAGCGGCAAAAATGCCAACGTCCGGGTACGCCTTGAGGCTTCGGTACGCCAGTTCTCCGGCATGGACTGGCGGAAAAGCCGTCTGTTCCTTGCCCTGCGGCCGCACGATGTGGTAGCTCCCCCGTCCCTGCCGCAGTGGATTGTTGACGACATGCCGCAGGCCAGAGCCATGCCCATGATGGCGGGAGCGCCGCGTCAGCGCGCTATGGCCATGAAGGCCGCGGATGCGGTAAACGAGGAAATTTCTCTGAACACGGAAGGGCAGGACGCCCGCTGGGAAGTGTCCACGCCGGGTCTGCCGCAGGGCGAAAGCGTGGTGACGCTGCGCGACGAAATCTGGACGGCGGCGCTGGAACGTGTGGCGCGTCCCGACGAGAACGACGGCCGCGTCTGGCTGACGGCAAAGGCCGATTTGCCTGCCGGTTCCGTCTGGCCCGATGGTCAGGCCTCCTTCCAGCTGGAAGGCATCCCGGCCGGGGAACGGTTCTTTGCTGTGAAAGACGGCAAGGCGCAGCTCTTTTTTGGCGTTGATCCCCGCGTGACGGTGAGCGTTCAGGCCGACGGGCGGCGTCGCGGCGAGGCGGGCATCGTCAATCGCCGCCGCCAATGGAGCTGGGCGTGGGAGTATACGGTGAACAACGGCCGCTCCGCGCCCGTGCAGGTGCGTCTGGAACGCCCCCGTCCGCATATCGTGGACAAGAACGTTACCGTCACCTACGACGATACCCCCAAGGCGACTCCCGACGACAAGGACAATGCGCTTTTCTGGCTGCTTGATGTGCCCGCCGGAGGCAAGGCGACAGTGCATCACGGGCTGACCATCACCGCGCCCGCGGACAGAAAGATCAATCCTGTCGCTCCGTAGGGTAACGCTGCATGGTTTTCCGGGGGAAAAGGCCCCCCTTGGTTGGCGCGCAAGGTTGTTTCCTTCCCCCAGCGCTCCAGAGCGTTTCACCTTTGAAAAAGGTGAAACGCGAGGCGGCAGCACAGCGCCGCCCGGCCCGAAGTGAGCGGAAAAACCGCGTTTTTTCCGCGAAACGACAGGCCGTATGGTGTGAAACGCAACGCGTTTCACACTGAAAATGCTCTCATACGGACGCCGGAGGGCAGCCGGGTCATGCAGGCTGCTTCTCCGGCGTCCGGCATATTGTTTCAAGGAGTTTTCATGTCGTACGGACGTTTTTTGCGGTGCGGTCTGGGGGCGCTGGCCCTCTCCCTTCTGCTGGCGCAGTCGGCGGATGCCCGTCAGGATATGACGGCCGCCGAGGCGAAGGCCCTGCTGGACAACCCTCCCGCCGGGCTCGTTCTTCTGGACGTGCGCACGCCGGGGGAATTTGCGGCAGGGCACATTAAGGGGGCGGTCAATATGAATTCTCTGGAGCCTGATTTTCTGCAACGCGCGGCGCAGCTTCCCCCGGACGCACCGCTGCTGATTTACTGCCGCTCCGGCAATCGTTCGAGCTCCATTATCGAGCGCATGGAAAAGGCCGGCATCAAGAATGAAATTTATCATCTTGAACACGGCATCAATGACTGGAACGCCGCCGGACTGCCGCTGACGCGGTAGAGCGTTGCACCTTTTTTAAAGGTGAAACGCGAGGCGGCGGCACAGCGCCGCCCGACCAGAAGTGAGCGGAAAAACCGCGCTTTTTCCGCGAAACGACAAGCAGTATGGTTTGAAATGCGAAGCATTTCAAACTGAAATTGCTCCAGAGACACGGCGCGTTCATGGCGATGACTGCGCCCGGGTTTGGGCGGGACGGACAGGGACAGGGTGAAAACGAATGGCCTTGCGACTTCTGAGTAATGATGATTATGAACGGGACTGGCCCGTCTGGAAAAAGGCGGCGCTGGAAACCGCGCAGGGGGACCCCTTCTGTTGTCAGCCTGTCTGGCAGTTGTCCTTTCATCGCAGTTTTGCCGAAACGTGCCGCGTAGATCTGCGGCAGGGCGACGGCTGTATGCTGGCCTTTACCGAGCAGACGACGCCGTCGGGGCAGCGTTGTCTGGTTCCGCTGGAACCATCCTGGTTTTTCGGTTCTCCGCTGCTGGGGAACGGCTCTCTGGAGCTGCTGGCCGAGGCGCTGGAGGACTGGACCGGCGAGTACGGCTTCTGCCCCGATATCCTGATCAGCGGCATGCTCCGGCAAAGCGCGTTCTTTGCCCGTCTGGTGCAGGGCTTCAGCAGGATTTTTCACTGTTATCTCTATCAGGAAAGTCAGCAATGTTCCGCCTCGCTGATCGGAGGGCTGGACGGCTTCCTGTCCCGGCGTTCGGCAAATCACCGGCACAAGCTGAAAAAGTGCGCCCGGCGCGCCGCTGAGGCCGGTGTCAGTTTTGAGCGCTGCCGCCCCCTGTCGCCGGAAGAGGCGCAGGCGACCTTTGCGCGTATGCTGGCTGTGGAAAAACAGAGCTGGAAAGGCATCGGCCACTGCGGCATGGCCGAACCTCCCAGCAGTCGTTTCTATTCCATTCTTCTGGCGGCGCTGGCCCGCACCGGCGATGCCCGCGTCATCTTTGCCCGGCATGAGGATCAGGATATCGGCTTCATTTTCGGCGGCATGGCCGGAAACATCTATCGCGGCCAGCAGTTCAGCTTTGCGGATTCCTGGCGTTCCTTTTCCATAGGTAATCTGCTGCAACAGGAAAAAATCCGCTGGCTCTGCGAAGACGGCGCGCTGCGCTATGATATGGGCCCCATTTCCGGCCCGCGCATGGGCTACAAATCCCACTGGACGGAAAACACCGTCACCCTGCACACCCTTCTGCTGCGTCGCTCCTGAGTTCAGGGATTCTAGAGCGTTTCAACTTTGAAAAAGGTGAAACGCGAGGCGGCGGCACAGCGCCGCCCGGCCCGAAGT
>DXFI01000107.1 GCA_019114565.1 Candidatus Desulfovibrio intestinigallinarum
TTTGCCAAACTCAAGTCATTTCGACGCATTGCAACCCGCTATGATAAATTGGCCGCAACATTCCGGGCAAACGTCATGTTGGCGGCCTGTCTGATTTGGCTGCAATAAACTTTTTAGAAACAGCCCCTAGCTCAAGACGCATTATCAGATGCTAGTTCCCCGGCAAACTCCCCCGTCATGTTACAAAAAACGTCCACCTTTTCCCGTCAGACACGGTGTGCGGGTTTTGGGGAGGATGGGGGAGTTTGAGGGGGAAGGAACCCCTTTTGGCTGCAAGCAAAAGGGGTTCCTTCCCCCTCAAGACAAAACGTAATGAGTCCTGAATCCAGCCCCTTTTCACCAGCATGAATCTGCGAACCATCCTGTTCCATCGCCTGCCGGGGATTATCCCGCTGCTGTTTCTGACCTCCGTGCTCTCCTTCGGGCTCGTGCAGCTGAGTCCCAGCGATCCGGCGGAAGTGGCGCTGCGCCTCAATGACATCACGCCCACGCCGGAAGTCATTGCGGAAACACGCGTCCGGCTGGGCTTGGATCAGCCTCTCCCGATCCGTTATTTCCGCTGGCTTGACGCCGTGCTGCACGGCGATCTGGGCACAAGCTACGTCAACGGCAAATCCGTGGCCGCCGAACTGCGGCAGGCCCTGCCGCCCACAGTGATGCTGGCCGCCACGGCAGCCGTCATCATGCTGACCGGCGGCCTGCTGACCGCTCTGCCGGGCGTGCTCCGCCCCGGCAGCCGTACCGACAGGCTTACGCGTATCTTCCTGTTCCTTGCCTCCGCCATGCCTTCCTTCTGGCTCGGGCTCCTGCTGTTGCAGTTTCTTGCCGTGACGCTGGACCTGTTCCCCATAGGCGGTATGGACGGCCCGGTTTCGCTTGTTCTGCCCGCGCTGACGCTGGCCCTGCCGCACATGCCCGCCTATGCGCGTCTGCTGCGCGCCGCCATGCTGCGCACAGCCCGGGAAAATTTTGTCCACCATGATCGGGCGCGCGGTCTGTCGCCCCGTACCGTCATGAAGCATATCTTCCGCAATTCGCTGCAATCCTGTCTGACGGCGCTGGGCATGAGTCTGCCCCGGCTCATGGCCGGGGCCTTTGTGGTGGAAAATATCTTTGCCTGGCCGGGTCTGGGGCGGCTGTGCGTCACAGCTATCTTCAACCGGGATTTCCCCGTCATTCAGGCCTATGTCCTGCTTATGGCCGGTATGTTCATCGTCTGTAATCTGTGCGTGGATCTCTGCGCCGCGCTCCTTGATCCGCGACAGCGCGAGGGGGCCGCGCAATGAGTCTGCGTCAGGCCCTGCTGCGGGACAGGCTTGCCGTCTGTTCCCTTCTTTTCCTGCTGCTGGTTCTGCTCGCGGCCCTGCTGGCCCCGTGGCTTGCGCCGCATGATCCGCTGGCCCCGGACGTGCAGAACAAATTTGCCGTCTGGAGCGCCGCGCACTGGCTCGGCACGGATCATCTCGGCCGTGACGTCTTCTCACGCCTGCTTTACGGCGCGCGCTACACCCTCGGCTTTGCGCTGCTGACTACGGCGTTCACTCTGCTGGCCGGTATTCTGCCGGGCCTGCTGGCGGGTGTTCTGCGCGGGCGAACAGAAACGCTTCTGCTGCGGCTGTGCGACATTCTGCTTTCCTTCCCCGCCGAAGTCCTCATTCTTGCCGTAACGGGCATGCTCGGCGCCGGGCCTGAAAAGGCGGCGCTGGCCTGCCTTATTGCCAAATGGCCCTGGTACGCGCGCATGATGTGCGGCATCGCCCGACAGTATGCGGACACAAATGCCGTCCGCTTTGCCCGCGTCATGGGGCACGGTCTGCCCCATATCCTGCGGCGGCATATTTTGCCGCGGGTCGCCGGGGAAACCATCGTGCTGGCAACCCTGCACACGGGCTCCTTTATCCTGACTCTCTCCGCCCTCTCCTTCCTCGGGCTCGGCGTCCAGCCCCCCGCGCCGGAATGGGGAGCCATGCTCGGCGAAGCCAGAAACGCCCTGCTCCGGGCCCCGTGGCTCATGCTCCCCCCGGGAGCCGCCATCCTGCTCGTCGTCGCCGCCTGCAACTATCTCGGCGACTGTCTGCATGACGCTCTGGAAGGCCGCTGCGGCGACGAGGGAAAAGCTGTTTTTAATTAGACATTTTATTTTGAGGGGGAAGAAACCCCTTTTGCTCGCGGCAAAAAGTGGTTTCTTCCCCCTCAAACTCCCCCATCTTCCCCAAAACCCGCCAACTAAAACATTTTACCTTTGAAAAAAGACAAAACGCGAGGCGGCGACACAGCGCGCCCGGCCCAGATTGAGCGGAAACTATTTTTATGATGGATGACACCTCACAAAAAACAGCCGGAGCCGCCCCCCTGCTTGAAGCACGCGGGGTAAGCGTGCGCGTGCGGGCCACGGGCGAACCGCTGGTGGCCGACGTATCCCTGACCCTGTACCGGGGGCGCTGTCTCGGCATTGTCGGAGACAGCGGCAGCGGCAAGACGCTGCTCTGCCGCAGCCTGCTCGGTCTGCTGCCTTCTTCGCTGGCAGCGGAAGGACAGGTGCTCTTCGACGGCACGGATATGCTGCATACCGAAGCGGCGGAAGCCCGGCGCCGACGCGGAACCGGTCTTGGGCTTCTGTTGCAGCAGGCCATGACGGCTTTTGATCCGCTGCGTACCATCGAGGCGCATTTTCTGGAGTCGCTGCGGGAAAAATGCGGCCTTGCGACCGCCGAAGCCCGCAGGAGGGCCGAAGCATACCTGAAACGCACGGGCCTGACGGCCGATGTGCTGCATGCCTGGCCGCATCAGCTTTCCGGCGGCATGCTCCAGCGTTGTATGATCGCCCTGACGCTCAGTCTGGAGCCTTCCGTCATCGTGGCGGATGAACCCACAACCGCGCAGGATGCCTGCCATCAGTTCAAAATCGTGCGCCTTCTGGCCGGGCTCCGGCAGGAGCGGGCGCTGCTTGTTGTCTCGCATGATCTGGCAGTGGTGCAGGCGCTGGCCGACGATCTGCTGATCATGTATGAAGGCCGTTGCGTTGAAAGCGGCCCCGCAGCCGCCGTTCTGGCCGCGCCGGAACACGCCTGTACGCGCCGCCTGCTGGATGCGCGGCGGGCCCTTTCGCGTCCCTTTCTGCAACTGCGCGAGGGGCTCGCATGACAGCCTTTCTGGAAGCCCGCGGCGTGTATAAAAGCTATGGCCGCCCGCCCCGGCCCGTTCTGCGCGACATCGATCTTTCCCTTCCGCGCGGCAGTATCTGGGGACTGCTGGGCGAAAGCGGCAGCGGCAAAAGCACGCTCGCCCGGCTGCTCCTCGGTCTGGAACGCCCCGATGCCGGGCAGATTCTGCTGGAAGGAATGCCGATCCGACGCTGGCGATCCCGGCATCCCGGAGGCATGAGCGTGGTCTTTCAGGACTATGTAACTTCCGTTCCCCCGCAGGCCGACGTCGCCGCCATCATCGCAGAGGGATTTCCCCCCGGCGCGCCCCGCCCGGACAGCGCCGCCATCCATGCCCTCATGGATCGTGTGGCCCTGCCCCGCTTTCTGTCGGGCCGCCTGCCCCATGAACTCAGCGGCGGCCAGCTGCAGCGCGTCTGCATTGCCCGCGCCATCGCCGCCCGCCCTTCCCTGCTGGTGCTGGATGAGCCCGTCAGTTCCCTGGACATTGCCGTGCAGGCCCGGATTCTGGAGCTCCTGCACGATCTTGCCAAAGAAATGACCTGTCTTTTCATTACGCATGACGTACAGGCTGCCGTCCACCTCTGCGAACAGCTCGTTTTTCTCCATCAGGGACAGATTATCGCTTCGCTGCCCCGGGAAGAGCTTTTCAAAACGGACAATCCACACGTCCGCGAACTGCTTGCCTGTACGCTCATCCTTAAAGATTTTTAGAGCGTTTCAACGTTGAAAAAGGTGAAACGCTCCAGTTTGAAACACACTTGAAACCGTCACCTCACTCACAGGATACCGCAATGAATCTTTCTGACGAACGCCCTGCCGTTTTCACCCTGCAAGAACGCATTCTCCGCTACTGGACGCGCCGCGCCGAAGGATTCGGCGATGTCCGGCGCAAGGAACTCTCCGGAGACGACCGCAGCCGCTGGAGCAGGGAAATCCTGCCCTGGCTGCCGTCCGCGCCCGGAGGAGAAGCTCTGCGGGCGCTGGATATCGGCACAGGAGCGGGCTTCTTTGCCATCCTGCTGGCGCAGCAGGGGCTGTGCGTTACCGCCATTGATATCAGTGATGCCATGCTGGCGCAGGCCGCCCGCCTTGCCGACGAACAGGGCTGCGCCGTGGACTTTCAACGCATGGATGCGACCCGGCTCCTTTTTCCCGATGCATCCCTTGATGTCATTGTTGCCCGCAATGTCCTCTGGACGCTGACCGATCCCGAAGCCGCCTATGCCGAATGGCGGCGCGTCCTCCGTCCGGGCGGCGTCCTGCTCAACTTTGACGCCGACTACGGCAGAGTCGATTTTACCGAACTGGCCCGCCTGCACGGACGCCATGCGCATGCCGATATAAACGCGGCCATGCTTGAAGAATGCGAGGAAATCCGCCGCGCCCTGCCTCTCAGTTCCCGGCAGCGTCCCCTCTGGGACGTCGAGGCCCTCCGCCGGGCAGGATTTGCCCGGGCCTGCTGCGACGAGGAACTGAGCGGACGCATCTATCCGCACGACGATACCGCCGCCTATAATCCCGTCCCCATGTTTGCCCTTCGCGCCGTGCGCTGATAAAAGAACTCCAGCCATAATCGGAAAAAAGCCCTGTTCCCGCACGAACAGGGCTTTTTTCATATCTGACGGGCAGATACGTGTCACAAAATCCTGCCTCGACGAGCAAAACTTTCCTCCCGTCGCCTCCGTCCGATCTTGCGCGCACATGCCGCCACGCCAACGCAGAATCTAAAAAAATACAATAAAAACAAAATGTAACAAAAAGATATCCCCAATTTCCGCCTATCCCCGGCAGTAGGCAATTTTTGACGGCCCTGCCCCCTTAAACTCGCAACATATTGTTTTTATTAACTTGGCACGCATATTGGATAAAAAAGGGCAACCGACAACAATCGATCCTATGGGGAGGATACAACATGAGTCTTGTCGTTAATCACAATATGATGGCCGCCAACGTGGCGCGCAATCTGAATGCTCACTACAGCAACCTGAGCACCTCCACGCAGCGCCTGTCCACCGGCATGCGCATCAACTCCGCCGCCGACGACGCCGCCGGCCTGGCCATCAGCGAACTGCAGCGTGCCGACATCGCCGCCCTGCAGCAGGGCGCGCGTAACGCCAACGACGCCATTTCCCTCATTCAGACCGCCGACGGCGCCATGGGCGTTATCGACGAAAAGCTGATCCGCATGAAGGAACTGGCCGAACAGGCCGCCACCGGTACGTACGACTCCACTCAGCGTCTGATGATCGAATCCGAATATCAGCAGATGGCGTCGGAAATCACCCGTATTGCCAACGCCACCGACTTCAACGGAACCAAGCTGCTGGACGGCACGCTCTCCGGTGTGCATGACGGCAGCCAGATGACCTCCACCGGCGCCCTCAAGGTCCACTTCGGCACCGGCAACGATTCCGCGGAAGACTACTACTACATCGAAATCGGCGACGTGACCGCCCAGGCTCTCGGCCTCGGCAGCGCCTCCACCTACAACGAAGACCGCGATCGCATCATCGCCGAATACAAGAGCCAGCTTGAAAAGAGCATGAAGGGCTGGGATCGCGGCAATGCCTGGCAGAAGGCCGCCTACGACCAGATCGACACGCTGGTGGCCGACTTCACCGACAAGCTTTACGCCGTTGAAAATATTCTGAACGGCAACGCGCAGGGCGCGGTTGACGTTACGGCTCTGGGCAACGCCTGGAACGCCCTGTCCGAACAGGAAAAGCAGTTCTACGGCAGAGGCCTGCCCTCGGAAAACATGCCCCCGGATGCGGACCAGTATGCGGCCATGTCCGACAGCGACAAGCAGAAGGTCCTGTATGCCTACACCCGCGCTCTGGTGAACTCCTGGTCCGACGGAGACCCGCAGCGCCTTGATGCGGACGGCAATATCGATCCCGCCGGAACCATCGACGCTACGACCGACAGCTTCGGCGATGGCGCCGGCGGTACGGACATGAGCCTGACGGAAATCACCACCGTTCTGGACGCTGTGGAAGCCGAGGGCGACGGCATGGATCCCGCTGTCGGCGCTGATGCCCGTGCGGCCACATCCGCGGCCATCTACGACGCCCTGCATGCCATGTCCGTGGGCCTGGAAACCAAGTGGGACGCCGCCGGTCGTACCATTGCCACGCAGGAAGACGCCCAGCTTGCTCTGACGGCCATCAACAATGCCATCGTGGAAAAGGACAAGGTTCGCGCCCACCTTGGCGCCATCCAGAACCGTCTTGAAAATACCATTACCAACCTGAACGTGCAGGCCGAAAACCTGCAGGCCGCCGAATCCCGCATCCGCGACGTGGACGTCGCCACGGAAATGACGGAATTCACCCGCCAGCAGATCCTGACGCAGACGGCTGTGGCCATGCTCTCGCAGGCCAACTCCCTGCCTCAGATGGCCATGCAGCTGGTCGGCGGTTAGTCGTTCGGCAGTTAGCGGCGCGGCATACTATCGCCGCGCCGCATAAAGAGGGAAGAGTCGCGGCCGGACAACGCAAGGAATGCGCCCGTCCGATGCCGCTTACCGCCCCTTCCCGCCATATACGCCCCCGGCGCAGCCCTCGGGCAGGATCGCGCAGGGTAATGGGATCGGGCAGCAACTATAGAAGTTCATGGAGAGGAACATATGAGCCTTGTCGTCAATCACAATATGATGGCAGCCAACGTGGCGCGCAACCTGAACGCTCACTACAGCAACCTGAGCACCTCCACGCAGCGCCTGTCCACCGGTATGCGCATCAACAGCGCGGCCGACGACGCCGCCGGTCTGGCCATCAGCGAACTGCAGCGCGCCGACATTGCCGCTCTGCAGCAGGGCGCACGTAACGCCAACGACGCCATCTCCCTTATTCAGACTGCCGACGGCGCCATGGGCGTCATTGACGAAAAGCTGATCCGCATGAAGGAACTGGCCGAACAGGCCGCCACCGGTACGTACGACTCCACGCAGCGTCTGATGATCGAATCCGAATATCAGCAGATGGCGTCGGAAATCACCCGTATCGCCAACGCCACCGACTTCAACGGCATCAAGCTGCTGGACGGCACGCTCTCCGGCGTGCATGACGGCAGCCAGATGACCGCCACCGGCGCGCTCAAGGTCCACTTCGGTACCGGCAACGACTCCGCGGAAGACTACTACTACATCGAAATCGGCGACGTGACCGCTCAGGCTCTGGGCCTCGGCAACGCCTCCACCTATGATGAAGACCGCAACCGCATCATCGCTGAATTCAAGGCCAACCTTGAAAAGAACATGCGCGGCTGGGATCGTGGCGAAGCCTGGCAGAAGGCCGCCTACGACAATATTCAGGGCATTGTGGATGACTTTGCCGCCAAGATCACCCAGATCCAGGCGGATATGGAAGCCGGCAACGTTGACGATTATACTGATGCCTGGAATGCGCTGACGCAGGAACAGAAGCAGTTCTACGGCAAGGGCCTGCCGGCCGACATGCCTCCGACGGCTGATCAGTACACGGCCATGTCCCAGAGCGACAAGGAAAAGGTGCTGTACGCCTACACCCGCGCGGCCATCGACTTTATGGGCGATGCGGATGACGACGGCGACGCCACTACCGGCGGCTTTGCCAACCTCAACCTTAATACCGGTATCACGGCCTTTGAAAATGCCGTAGGCGCTGCTCAGCCCGCCCCCACGCAGGAACAGCAGGATGCCGCCCGCGCGGCCGTGGATGAAGCCCTGCACAGCATGTCCGTGGCGCTGGAAACCAAGTGGGATGCCGCCGGCCGCACCGTGGCCACGCAGGAAGACGCCCAGCTTGCTCTGGATGCCATCAACAACGCCATCATCGAGAAGGACAAGGTCCGCGCTCACCTCGGCGCGCTCCAGAACCGTCTTGAAAACACCATCACCAACCTGAACGTGCAGGCCGAAAACCTGCAGGCCGCCGAATCCCGCATCCGCGACGTGGACGTCGCCACGGAAATGACGGAATTCACCCGTCAGCAGGTGCTGACGCAGACGGCTGTGGCCATGCTCTCGCAGGCTAACTCCCTGCCGCAGATGGCCATGCAGCTGGTCGGCGGTTAGTCGTCACAAGCCAACCCGCGACGCGGCGGCATAGGGCCGCCGCGCTGCTTACAAAGGGGCCGTTGCTCTTTCCACCTCCCCAGGAAGAGCAACGGCTCTTTTTTTTTTTGCGACTTCTGCCCGGCGTGACGGAAAAACGATATCAGCAACCAGAGCGTTTTGCCGTTGAAAAAGGCGAAACACGAAACGGCGACACAGCCCGCCACCGATCCCAGCTTGGCGGAAAAAAAGCGTTTTTCCACAAAACAACAGGCTGTATGGCCGGAAGCGTAACACGTCTCAAACAGAAAAGGCTCTGGAGAGGGGATTGACAGCCAGAAAAAAGCAGCGCATTTTTATTGCACTCCCCTATAAACATTTTTAAATATTTTTATGAGGTGATTTATGGCGGACAATCAACAGCTCATCGACGGCAGAAACCAGATCGGCAAGGAACTTGCCACGCTGGATTTTGCCAACCTTATCGGCGGCCCGCTCAATGCCGTCGTCGAGGCACAGGCCAAGGCTGCGCTGACCACAGTGAACTTCATCAAGGAAGTCGCCTTTGATCAGGAAGGCAAGTCACGGCAGGTCAACTTTACCTATACGCGGTCGGATAACGACGGCAAGACGAGAGAGTACAATCTTTCCGTTCCCTTCCTCACCATGCTTCCCATTCCGTACATAGCCGTAAAGAAGGCCAGCATCGACTTCAATGCCAAGATTACATCGACGGTTTCCTCAAACGTATCCGACAGCCTTAAAACAGATGTAAATGCCAATGCCAGCACCGGATTCTGGTTCATGCGGGCCAAGCTGCAATCCAAGGTGGCCTATCAGAAAAACAGCTCCAGCAACGGCAAGGAACAACGTACCTATGACCTGCATATCAACGTGGAGGCCTGCAACGAAGAAATGCCTGCCGGTACGGAACGCCTGCTGACCATTCTGGAACAATCCATTTCGGAGCAGAAAGGCGCGGAAGTCTTCATTGTGCAGCTTGCGCCCCGCACGGATGCCAGCAATACGGTAACGCTGCTGCAACCGCTGTCCGAAGACGCCGTCAAAGCCCTTGCCGGCCAGAAGTTCATGCTGCCCGCGCTGGTCGATGGCAATCCTGCCGATGCCGTCGAGTTTACGGCGAGCCATGAGGCCAGCGGCGAAGAATCCAGGCTCCAGTTCTCCCCCGTCTCGGAATCCGGCGCCGTACTGGCGACCACTGTGGGCAGCCTCACCATCAGGGGCAACTAGAGCTCAACCATACGGCCTGTCGTTTCGCGGAAAAAACGCGGTTTTTCCGCTCGCTTCGGGCCGGGCGGCGCTGTGCCGCCGCCTCGCATGCCGCCTTTTTCAAAGGCAGCACGCTGTCATGTAAAAAGCTGTCATGAGAACAGGCGGCCTTAACGGAGAGAATACCATGCCGACAGAAAAACAGCCGATGCTTTCCGAAGTTCTTGGCGCGCTCGTTTCCAGTGTGGCTCAGGCTCGCCAGATAGCCGATATAGCGGCTGCCAACCTTGCCTACGCCTATCAGCGCCATGAACTTCTGCGCGGCATGCCTGTCCCGCGCCTGCGCTTTCGCTCCATCGAGGTCAACATGCCTGTGATCATCCGGCAGGTTCATGAGAGCAAACAGCCTCTACTGGACACCTCCGCGGCCATTGCCCAGCGCACGGCTGCGGAGGTGCAGCGCCGGGCAGGGCTTGCCGCCCAGAAGCTCCGCCTTACGCTCAGGGAAGATACTCTGTCGGCGGAAGATCGCACCCTGATGGAAAATGCCGCTGCTTTCTGGGAACGCGTCGCAAAACCGGAAGAGTCGGAAAGCTTCCGTGCCGCGGTGGAGGCGCAAATCACCGTCTGGATAAGTCAGTTCTTTGCGCTGGGAGGCAGCTTACCGGTCGCCGCTTCTGAAGGAACCATCCGCACCGAAGTAGCCCGTGCCGTCCGTAACGGTATCAGGACGGTATTCCGGAACGTGCTGCGTTCTCTGTCCGCTGCGGAGGGAGACCCGCAGCCCGGCAAAGCGGCACGCCTCCGGTACAGAGATCTCAAACAATTTTCCGCCTATGATAAGGTTTTGCGGGGCGCGGCACAGCTTGCCGCCGATACCTGCTTCTGCACGCCGTCACAATCCGCGGAACTGGAACTTGCCGTCTGCACGGACGACATCAAGACAACAGGCGGCGGCTCCGACAGTATTACCCGCCTTCATTTTACGCTGCTGGAAGAGGGGCTGGAATGGGTGGAGGATGCGCAGGGTAGTCGCCTGATGACAGAATAGAGCATTTTCAGTTTGAAATGCTCTGCATTTCAAACCATACAGCCTGTCGTTTCGCGGAAAAAGCACTGTTTTTCCGACCACTTCGGCCGGGCGGCTCTGTGCCGCCGCCTCGCGTTTCACCTTTTTCAAAGGTGAAACGCTCTAACGCCTCACCGGGACAGGATCATGCTCTACAGCCTGATAAAGGAAATGTTCACCAGCCATCTGCAAGGACTGCCCCGGCTGGCCGGTCTGCAACGGGACGGATCGCCGCACTGGCTGCCGGAAGCGGAAAAATGGCTGGAAGAAGCGGAAAATCTTATGGGGCGTTTTCGCTTTCCCGAGGGGGGCCGGATTGCCATCGCACGCGGCAATATTGCCAAAGCCCGGGACATGCCGACAGGCGAAGGACAGCATCCCAGAAAGCAGATCGAGCGCACTATTCGCAGAGCCGCGCAGGAAGCTCTGGAAGAAGCCGCAAACTTGCTGACAGACCGGGCGCGCACGGCTGAAGACAGGCTGCAATCGTTCAGAGACAAACTTTGCGAAGGCATTACCGCCTATCGCGTCCAGCTCCCGGCAGACGCGGAAACCGTACCGGCGCCTTCGTCACTCTGGCGAGGCCTGAAAGGCTTTGAGCCTGCCAGAGCCCTGCTCAGCTATGTGGAAGTTTCTCTGGGAAAGCAGGATATCGAGTACATCCTGCTGGATATATGCGAGACTTGGGCCGGGAATTTTTCGCGGTCTGCAGATTAAGAAACGCCGCGAATAGAGCCCCCTTCCTCGCCGGAGGGTATTCCCCGCTTCCCATAAGTAATTTCAGTTTGAAGCGCGTTGCGTTTCAAACCATACGGCCTGTCGTTTCGCGGAAAAAGCGCAGTTTTTCCGCTCAATTCGGACCGGGCGGCGCTGTGCCGCCGCCTCGCGTTTCACCTTTTTCAAAGTTGAAACGCTCTAAAACCCGCACGCAACATACTGGCAGACAAAGATAGAATTTTTATAACATAGGGTTATGTTTTATTTTTTTGCATATTAGCCCACAGAAAAACAGCTCT
>DXFI01000108.1 GCA_019114565.1 Candidatus Desulfovibrio intestinigallinarum
TCTCTCTCTCTCTCTCTCTCTCTCTCTCGAGGAAGCGCAGGAAGAGCGGCATATGGCGGTGCGAATACTCACAGTTCGGCTCCGGGGTGATCGGGACGATGCGGGCGCGCCCGGGTTCCGGTGCAGCAGCCCATGCTTCTTGTTGTGGCACGTCTCGTTTGGCGGAGACACTACCTGAAACAGAAATCCATGTAAATAGGAATGAGAGTTTTTATTTTATCGACCAGGGAGTCGAATCCAAAAAAGAACTCCTCCGGCAGCGGGGGAACCGTGCCGGAGGAGCGGAACTGTCAGAAGGACAATGGATGTTTAGGCTTCTTCTTCCCTGGCCTGGAGCCGGGCCTTGCGGGCGGCCTGGGCTTTCTGGACATTGCGCGCCATGGTGGCGGCAAGGTTATGGGACATCAGCTTCTGGCCGGAGGCATAACCGCAAAGGTACTTGTATTCCTCCACGCTGATATCATGCGTTTTCAGGTGACGGGCCGTCAGCGTGTTGAACTGCTGGCCGCAGAGACAGCAGGTAATGGTTTCCTCTGTGATGGCCTTTTCGGGGTCCGACACGAGGTCTTTCTTGGTGGGCCGTTTGCGCGCCGGTTCGGGAGCGGCCTTTGCTTCGGCGGCAGGCTGCGCCCCTGCGGGGGCGTTCTGGGGGGCCGCGCCCTGCGGCGCGGCAAGGGCGTTGAGCCGCAGCTCTATTTCCCTGTTGAGAAGTTTGGCCTTTTCGTATTGGGCCATGACAAATTCAATGGGCTGATCGCGGTATTTTTCAAAAACGGCATTGAAAATATCTTTGTCTTCAAGGGGCATAAGTATTCTCCTTCAAAAGAAACTATACGATAGGAAAAATAAATTCAATAGAAAACAAGGCGGTATTTTTAAGAATCCAGAGCCGGGACAATATCGATGAGGCTGCTGACCTGTCGTATATTGTCATATTTTGTCATTGTCAGAGAAGCGTTGTCATGGCTCAGATAGAAAAGCCTGCCGACGCCGGCGGCTCTGCCTGCTTCCATGTCGCCGGGGCTGTCTCCCACAAGAAGGGAGCGTTGCAGGTCAAGGCGGAAGTCGGCCGCCGCCCGGAGCAGCATGCCCGGATGCGGCTTGCGCAGGAAGCTGTCCTGTCTGTAGCGGCCGATGCCGTGTTCGGGATGAAAGGGACAGAAATAGATGCCCGCGATGGGGGCGCGGCGCCGGTGAAACTGTCGTCGCACCCAGCGCATGAGCCGGAGGAACTGACGTTCGCTGTAGTAGCCGCGGCCTATGCCCGACTGATTGGTGACGATAATGGGCAGAAAACCGCGGACGACCGCCGCCGCCGTCAGTTCAAAGATACCGTCGATGAAATGAAAGTCCTTTCTTCTGTACACATAGCCGTCGTCGCGATTGATGACGCCGTCACGATCAAGGAAAAGAGCCCGGTAACCAGTCATGCGCGCACCTCTTCGCCTGCGGGCGGCAGGGGGAGTATCCTTTTTTCGCCCTGTATGAACATGGCGCTCTGCGTATAGCCGAAGCTGCGGGCATAGGCTGCCAGAGCGGCAAAGTTTCCGGCGACGTCGGCGGCGGTATGAGCGTCGGAACCGAAGGATATTTCAACGCCGGCATCGGCGGCCAGCTCCATGATTTCCGGGCATGGGTAGGCTTCCGCAAAAGGCTGGCGCAGACCGGCGGAGGACACCTCCATCAGCATGCCGCGGCGTTTCATGGCCAGCAGGGCGGGGCGCACTTTGTCATGATTGCGGGGCTGCGTTATCCAGCGGCGGAACAGGGAGTGGCAGTGCAGTTTGATGAAGTCGGGATGCGATGCAATATGCGCGATGCCCGAATCGGCCATGTCCGCCATCAGGGCGTAATAGCGGCTGAAACGCGCATCGGCCTCGCTTTCGGAACAGGGCCAGTTTGCGGCGCTGCCGACGGACAGGCAGCCGTCAAGATGATGGATGGAACCGATAATATAATCGAACGGCCGGGAGGCGGCGATCCGGCGCATGTATTCGGGGCAGTCCGGCGTCCAGTCCAGCTCCATGCCCATGAGCAGGCGGAGACGTGTCGTCGCGCGGCGCTGCTGTTCCAGCCAGTCCAGAAGGGCGGGCATGCGTTCCGGCATGTCCTGCCGGTACAGACGGCAGAAGTAGGGGGGCGGCAGCACGGAATGCTCGGAAATGCCGAAATACTCCAGTCCCGCCTCCTGCGCGGCCCGGAGCATGGCTTCCGGCGTGTCTCTGCCGTGGGAAACAACGGTGTGACTATGCAAATCCGCAATAATGCCCGGATTCATGTGCAACCTCGCAAGCTCGTGGCGTTTGCCGGATTCTTTGCCATTTTCGCACGGATGGCAAGGCATGCCCGGCAAACGTCCGCCTCGCTTTTCGAGGCATAAACGCGTATGCTTGTCCCCGTGCCTCATGCTCGCGTGCCGGGGGCGGCGCGCATGACCCGCACGGCAGCCTTGCCGGGAGCCCTGCGGGTGTCGCGGCGCGCTTCCGGTTCTGCCCCCGGAAAACTCCCGAGGTCGTCATGCAGAATGATTTGCTGAAACGTCTGTATATCGAGCCCTCGTCCCGCTGCAATCTGCGCTGTGCCATGTGTTTCCGCAACAGCTGGATTGACGAAACGACGGGTGACATGAGTGAAAACACCTTTCGTCAGGTGCTGGCGCATCTGCCGGAATCGGTGGAAACAGTCTTTTTCGGCGGTATGGGGGAACCGCTTGTGCACGCGCGCATTACGGACATGGTCCGCGCCGTTTCAGCCGCCGGACGCAGGACGGAATTGCTCAGCAACGGCGCGCTGCTGGATGAGGAGCGTGCCGCCGCGCTGCTGGATGCGGGCCTTGACATGCTCTGGCTTTCCGTGGATGCGCTGGACGACGCCTCCTATGGTTCCATCCGCTGCAACGGCAATCTGGCACGGCTCAAGGAGCATATAACGGTCTTTAACCGGCTGCGTTTTCGTCTGGAGCGCCCTGTGCGGCTGGGGCTGGCCTTTGTCGTCATGAAGAGCAATGTGCGCGATCTGGCGCGACTGCCGGGCTTCGCCCAGTATTACCATATTAATGAAGTGAATATTTCCCATGTAATCCCCACGGACGAACAGGCCGCCGGAGAAATTCTGTACCGGCAGGTTGTGGGCAGCGATCTGGGCGGCGACGCTCTGCTGCCGACGTCGCCGCGCATCCATATGCCGCTCATGGACTGGATGCAGCCGGATGTGGCCTACGGCGCAGGGGGGCTGCTCAGTTCCGGCATGTGCGAAATCTTTCTTTCCGGGCAGCGCCTCCGGCGTCCTGCCCGGCACTGCCGCTTTATTGATGAGGGGATGGCCTTTGTCCGGCATGACGGCATGCTGAGCCCCTGCATGTCTCTGCTGCGGAGCGCCCGGCTGTACTGGGGCGGGCGGCAGCGCGTCACGAAGCATCATTTTTTCGGCAACGTCGCGGAACAGCCGCTGACGGAGCTGTGGGACAGTCCGGCGTACCGGGATTTCCGGCGGCGTGTGCGGGAGTTCGAGTTTTCCCCCTGCTGCCGTTGCAGTCAGTGCGATAACTGGGAACAGAGCCTGCCCGACTGCTACGGCAACGAGGCCCCTACCTGCGGGGCCTGTCTGTGGTCGGAAGGGATTATCAGCTGCCCGTAGCCGGCAGGCGCGAACAGGCACGGAACGGCGTGCCGGGGAGGTGTGAATATGGGATTGCGTGATTTTTTTGCACGCTGGCGAAAAGAGAAGAGTGCGCCCGGGCCCGGGGAAGAAAAGGAAGATTCCCGGCCGGAAAAAAGCGAGGATGTCTCCGGCGAAGCTGCCGCCGGCGAAGATGTTTCCGGGGGCTCTGCTTATGACGAGGCCTTCATGGCGGAACATTTTGAGGGGCTCGGCGAAGTCTGGGCTGCCTTGCTTGGTCAGGCGTCCCTGATACGGGAGCATCTGGCGACAATAGGCCGGGACGGCGTCTGTCATGAATATTGTTCGGTTCTTTTTCAGAGTGCCGATCTTACCGCATCTCTGCTGCAGTACCCGGATAACAGCCGGGATATCCGTGCCGGCATGCTGCTGGCCACACCTTCCGGGGAAAAAACCTCTCTGGTTTCCTGCTTCCCGGTGATGGAAGGGCTGCCGAATCCGCTGCGCATACGAAAAAGTCATACCTGGTCGAATGGCCTTGAAGGCGTGGTTGCTGCGGAACGTGTTCATGACGGCCCTCCGGTCACGTTTTTTGCTCCGTTCTTTTTCCGTGACGAGCCCCGCTTTGAGCCGGAGACAGAAGCCCTGGTCAGCCTTGCGGCGCTGGCCTTCAGCTGCCGCAAGGCGGGCATGCAGAAGTTTACCGTGGAAGAGGGGCCGTGGTACGAGGAGGAGCTGCAACGTTTTCTGGCAAAGAATCCGGGGAAGTCCGAAGCTGATTTTTCCGCGCCTGTGGTGTCCATGCAGGGCGCCCGCATTCTGATGCCGCAGCGTTATGCCTGCGAATGGCAGTATCGCTGCCCGGTTCTGGAAGTGGCCCGGACGGAAGTTCTGGGGCAGCCCGTCTATAAACTGCATGTGGTTTTTGTCGGCGTGGACGAAGAGACGCTTGCCGGGTATCTTTACGTCCCGGAACGGCTGCTGGACGGTTATATACCGCAGGCCGGAGACGACATCGAAGGCACGCTGTGGATGACGGGTATGTTGTGTGCAGAGTGGGGAACGTAAGTTTTCCGCCTGCAGTCTTCCGGCAGTTTTGGGCAAGATTTTGCGTGCGGCGTGGCTGTTTTCTCCGACGGCGTCGGGCTATGCTGAAGAGAAAGAATCTCGCGCCCGCCATTCCGGATTTTTCCGCAGTGCCGGGAAGGCGGGCGGGGCCTTGTTTCGCGTTTTCCCGCAAAACGACAGGCCGTATGGTCTGAGATGCGCAGCGTTTCAAACTGAGAATGCTCTGGAGCGTTTTACCTTTGAAAAAGGTGAAACGCGAGGCGGCGGCACAGCGCCGCCCGGCCCAAAGTGAGCGGAAAAACCGCGTTTTTCCCGCGAAACGCCAAGCCGTATGGTTTGAAATGCGCAGCATTTCAAACTGAGAATGCTCTTATGGAGGTATGTGCCATGACTGTTTCCCGTCGAGACTTCGTGAAGAGCAGCGTTCTTACCGTGGGTGCGCTGGCAACGTCGTCCCTGCCGACGCTTGCCCGGGCCGCGGAAAGGCCGAAGGTCTATTTCAGCAGAGAGCTCAGCGCCGAAAGCCTGATCCGGCTTTACGGCAAGGTTAATAAGGATATCGGCGGTAAAATCGCCGTCAAGCTGCATACGGGCGAACCCGGCGGGCCCAATATCCTGCCGCGGGAGTGGGTCCGGGCCTTTCTGGCGCAGTTGCCGAACGCGACCGTGGTGGAATGCAACGTGCTCTACGACAGCCCGCGCCAGACAACGGCGGGGCATCGCCGGACTTTGGAGCAGAACGGCTGGACGGCCTTCACGACGGTGGACATCATGGACGAGGACGGCGACGTCATGCTTCCCGTTCCCGGCGGCAAGTGGCTGAAAGAGGTGGCCGTCGGCAAGCATCTGCTCAATTATGATTCCATGGTGGTGCTGACTCACTTTAAGGGGCATGTCATGGGCGGCTTTGGCGGTTCTCTCAAGAATATTTCCATCGGATGCGCCTCGGGCAAGGTGGGAAAACGGCAGCTGCACAGCGACGGCAAGCAGCTCTGGGCCGGGGGGCCGCTGTTCATGGAGCGCATGGTGGAAGGCGGCAAGGCCGTCACGCAGCATTTCGGCAGGCGCATTACCTATATTAATGTACTGCGCAATATGTCTGTCAGCTGTGACTGCGAAGGCGTCAATGCCGAGCCGGTGCGCGTTCCTGATCTGGGTATCCTTGCATCTACGGATATTCTGGCTGTCGACAAGGCGTCCGTGGATATGGTGTATGCTCTGCCGGAAAAGGTGCGCGCCCCGCTGGTGGAGCGTATTGAATCCCGCTCCGGTCTGCGCCAGCTTTCCTATATGAAGGAAATGGGCATGGGCAGCGACGACTACGAGCTGATTACCGTATAGTCGCAATACGCATAGCGCATGTGTTCAGGCCCGGCGGGAATTTCCTGTCGGGCCTGTTTGTTGCGGGGCTTGCCCTGTCTTGCGGAAAGCGTCATACTGAAAAACATATCTGTGTGATCCGGCCCTGCCCGAAGGGTTCAGAGCGTTGCAACTTTGCAAAAGTGGAACGCGAGGCGGCGGCACAGTGCCGCCCGGCCAGAACTAAGAGGAAAAACAGCGTTTTTTCCGCGAAACGACAGGCCGTATGATTGAGACGGAACCGTCCTTGCGAGGAGTGTGTCGCATGATAAAGCCCAGGGAATTGAACGAACTCGGTTTACCCAACGATCCCCGTCTGATGGCTCCGGCCATGCGCCTTATCAACAGCACACTGGGACGCAGCCGGGCCGGAGAGGCGGAACACGAAGCCATGCGCGAGGCCGTCCGCACGCTGGCCGTTGTGCCGGAAAGCATGTGCGAGCATCCTGTTCTCGGTCCGCTGGCCCGGCTGTATATGGAACTTTTTCCCGCCGGTACGCAGTTCATACCGCGCGAGACGCCCGCGCCGTGGCGGCAATGGGCGGCCGGGGAAGCGGATGCGGATGCCGTCCGTCAGATGGAAACGGCCTGCGCCCTGCCTGCGGCGGTGCGCGGTGCGCTTATGCCGGATGCGCATCTTGGCTACGGTCTGCCCATAGGCGGCGTGCTGGCAGTCAGGGATTGCGTCATTCCCTATGCCGTGGGCGTGGACATTGCCTGTCGTATGCGGCTTTCAGTGCTGGATATGCCTGTTGCGCGCCTGTCGGAATGCCGGGAAAGCCTTGCGGCGGCGCTGGAGCGGGAAACCCGCTTCGGCATCGGAGCGGAATTTGCGCGCGAGGAACGCCGCGATCATGCCGTCATGGAGGAGGACTGGAACGTCAGCCCGGTAACGCGTACCGGCAGGGACAAGGCATGGAAGCAGCTGGGCAGCAGCGGCTGCGGCAATCATTTTGTCGAGTTCGGGGAGCTGCATGTCCACGCTCCGGCCCGGATCGGCGAGGCCGATCTTGCTCCCGGCGTCTATCTTGCGCTGCTCAGTCATTCCGGCAGCCGGGGAACGGGAGAAAGCGTTGCCCGCTACTACAGCGAGCGGGCGGCGTCGCTGCGCCCGGCCCTGCCCAAGGAGCTGCGTCATCTGGCGTGGCTGGATATGGACAGCGCCGACGGTCAGGAATACTGGGCCGCCATGCAGCTTATGGGGCGCTATGCTTCGGCCAGCCATGAACTGATACACGGGCACGTTATCGCGGCCATTGGCGCGCAGGCGCTGACCCATGTGGAAAATCATCATAACTTCGCCTGGGAGGAGACGCACGACGGCGGGCGTGTGATCGTGCATCGCAAGGGCGCGACGCCCGCGCATGCGGGACAGCTCGGCGTTGTGCCCGGTTCCATGACTGCGCCGGGCTTTGTGGTGCGGGGCAAGGGCAGTGAAGCGTCGCTCTGTTCGTGTTCGCACGGCGCGGGCCGGGCCATGAGCCGGGCCGCCGCCTTTCGTCAGCTCCGGCGTGAGGACTGGGAAGCAATCTTGCGGGACAACGGCGTGGAGCTGCTGTCAGGATCGCTGGACGAATCTCCTCAGGCATATAAGGACATTCATGCGGTCATGGCCGCGCAGCGGGATCTTGTGGATATTCTGGCCGAATTCCGGCCTCGTCTGGTCAAGATGGCCCCGGACGAACCGCGCAGGTCGTAGGCGCGCCAGGGAGCATATAAGAAAACAGCCCGCGAGGATATTCTCGCGGGCTGTTTTTGGGTTGCGGGTTTAGATCATGTTCAGTTTGAAACGCTGTGCCGCCACCTTGCGTTTCTCTTTTTGCAAAGTTGAAACGCTCTAGAGCTGCAGGGCCGGGTCGCTCTTCTGCCGCGTCAGCTGCGCGTCAAAGTAGGCGATAGTCTTTGTCAGACCTTCACGCAGGCTGATGGTGGGTTCCCAGCCGAGGCGCGTACGCGCAAGCGTGATGTCGGGACGGCGCTGTTTGGGATCGTCGCCCGGCAGCGGTTCAAAGTTGATGGGCGAGCTGCTGTTGGTCAGTTCCACTACCAGTTCCGCCAGTTGCCGGATGGTGAATTCGCCGGGATTACCCATGTTCATGGGGCCGATAAAGTCGGCGGGGGAGGCCATGAAGCGCACCATGCAGTCGATGAGATCGTCCACATAGCAGAAGGAGCGCGTCTGGCTGCCGTCGCCGTAGATGGTGATGGGCTGTCCGCGCAGGGCCTGCATGATGAAGTTGGAGACCACGCGTCCGTCGTTGGGGTGCATGCGCGGACCGTAGGTGTTGAAAATACGTCCTACCTTGATGGGCAGCTTGTGCTGCCGGTGGTAGGAGAAAAACAGGGATTCGGCGCAGCGTTTGCCTTCATCATAGCAGGAGCGGATGCCGTTGGGGTTGACGTGGCCCCAGTAGCTTTCTGTCTGCGGATGCTGATCGGGATCGCCGTACACTTCCGATGTGGACGCCTGGAAAATGCGCGCCCCGGTCCGTTTGGCAAGCCCCAGCATATTGATGGCCCCGTGCACGCAGGTTTTGATGGTCTGCACGGGATCATGCTGATAGTGGATGGGCGAGGCCGGGCAGGCGAGATTGTAGATTTCGTCCACTTCCACAAACAGGGGAAAGGTCACATCGTGCCGGAGCAGCTCAAAACGCTTGTTGTCCATCAGGTGATAGACGTTTTCGCGCGCGCTGCTGAAGAAGTTGTCGATGCACAGCACCTCGTGCCCCTGCGTCAGCAGGCGTTCACAAAGATGGGAGCCCAGAAAGCCGGACCCTCCCGTTACCAGAATCCGTTTGCGCAAGTGCATAGTGTTGTTCTCTCTTTATTGCCGCGAACGCGCGGCGTTGAGGGCTTCGCGGCGATGCCGCGGCTTTTGGCGCGGGGCGCGTTTCTGGAAGATGATGCCCCGTTCTATCATGGGCGGAATACCATTGCAACGGAACAGGCCTTCGGCCCGCTGCGGAACGGGGCGGGAAAAATTGTGGCAATCGGCCTCAATTGCGGATACCCTTGCGCGAGGGGAAGCACGGCACCAGACTACCGGGCTTTCCTGGAAGATGGCATGCGCCCGGCATGCTCCCGTCGAGATGCCGGCTCCGCAGCCCAGCCATGAAGGAATTCTCATGTCTCAAATCATCGACCCTTCCCAGACTCTGGCGCGCGGCACGCCCCAGACATTGCTGATCATCGACGATGTGGAAATGAACAGGGCAATTCTGGCGGAATTCTTTAAGGATCGCTACCATATCGTCGAAGCGGGCAACGGTCTGGAAGGTTTGCAGCTACTTGACGGGCACGAAGATGAGGTCTGCGCCATCCTGCTTGACGTGCTCATGCCTGTCATGGACGGCATGCAGTTTTTGAAAGCCGTGCATCAGCGCAACCTGCAGAAGCAGATACCCATATTTCTGATTACCGCCGAAAACAGCAGCACCGTGCTGGAAGATGCCTACGCCATGGGCGTGATGGACGTCATCACCAAGCCGGTCATTCCCTTTGTGGTGCAGCGCCGTGTGGACTCGGTGGTGGAACTCTTTCAGGCCCGGAAGCGTCTGGGCGCCAAGGTCAATCTGCAGCAGGCCGAACTGCTGTTGCAGGCCCGCAAGATCATGGATCTCAATGCCGGCATGATTGAGGCGCTTTCCACGGCCATTGAGTTCCGGAGCTGCGAGTCCGGGGAGCATGTACGCCGGATTCACGATTTTACCGCCTATCTGCTGGGCAAGACGCCGCTGGGCGAAGGGCTGGATCAGGAACAGGTGGATCTCATTGCTCTGGCCTCCATCATGCACGATATCGGCAAGATCGCCGTGCCGGATGCCATCCTCAACAAGCCCGGCAGACTGACCCCGGATGAATTTGAGGTCATGAAGCAGCACACCGTCAACGGCGCGCTGCTGCTGGAGCGCATTCCGCAGATGCGCCAGCACGAGGCCTTTGTCTATGCTTACGATATCGCCCGACATCATCACGAACGCTGGGACGGGCGCGGCTATCCCGACGGGCTGAAGGGCGACGACATTTCCATCTGGGCGCAGGTCGTCTCGCTGGCCGATGTTTACGACGCTCTGATCAGCAAGCGCGTCTACAAGGAGGCCTACAGCTGCTCTCAGGCGCTGGACCTCATTGCCAACGGGGCCTGCGGAACGTTCAATCCCCGTCTGCTTTCCATTTTCCTGGCGCATGAGGAGTCCATACGCATGTTCTACATGCGCTAGGGGCTGTTTCTAAAAAGTTTATTGCAGCCAAATCAGACAGGCCGCCAACATGACGTTTGCCCGGAATGTTGCGGCCAATTTATCATAGCGGGTTGCAATGCGTCGAAATGACTTGAGTTTGGCAAA
>DXFI01000109.1 GCA_019114565.1 Candidatus Desulfovibrio intestinigallinarum
CTCTGCTGTCGATGTCCGTAAGGCTCCTGCGTCGCCTAACGGACACGGCCTTCGGCCGCCCGTTGGGTCGCTGCTCGCGGCAAAAAGGGGTTTCTTCCCCCTCAAACTCCCCCATCTTCCCCAAAACCCGCCCAATTCTCACAAGCAAATGAGGACAAAAGTTTTCCCTGCCGAAAAAAATATTTTTATTTCAAGATGATGCTATCATACGATTTTACATGAAATATAATCTCCAATTAAGTTCTGAATCAACCTGCTCCAACGCGCTTTATTCAAGGAGATGCGCCGTTACGGTTCCCGCTTTGACCAGAAAAGGCTCCGGGACAGGAAACGCCGTCCGGGGTAAAAAAAACTTGACAAGAAATGGCGTTGCTCTATAGTTCTCCATCGCAAATGTCAAAAAAAGCGCTTCGGCGCATGGAGGTATATCATGGCTGAACTCATGAATGCTGTGAAGACTGCCGAAGGCGTGACCGTCAACGGCATGGTGATTTTCCCTGTGGTGGACAAATGCGAAGGCTGCGATCGCGTGCGCGAATTCGAAGGCCAGCAGTTCTGCTCCAGCTATCCCAATCCTGAACGCAAGTGGGCCGGCGGGCGCTGCAACTTCGCCACGCATGTGAAGGTGCAGGTGGCTGCCGCTGCCAAGGTCAACCCCCTCAAGGCGTCCAAGCGCGCCGCCAAGGGTCGCTAGGCCGCGTTCCACGTCCGTGGGGACGCCAGCCGCACGGCGCCCCTCCGGGGAGCTTTCGGCGAAAAAGAACAGGGAGGCCGCCGCGGCGGCCTCCCTTTTTGCTATTGTCCGTCCCCCACTTCTGCCGCAAAGGAAGTTTCATGTCTCTGTCGCTTCAGCCCCTGATTGGCGTGCTTGCCGGGCGCGCCGATCGCGTTGTCGCCCTGCAGCAGGCCCTGACGGCCTGTCGTGCGCTCGGTCCGGAAAACGGCGGACAGGGCGAGGAAGAAAAGGCCGCCTTCATCACCGCGCAGCTGCAGGCCGCGGGCGTAACGGATCTGCGCCGCCTGGACGCTCCCGATGACCGTGTGGCCTGCGGACACCGCCCCAACCTTGTGGCGCGCATTCCCGGTCGCTCCCCGCGCACGCTCTGGCTCTTTGCCCATACCGACGTCGTGCCGAGCGGCCCCGCCGGGGAATGGCTTTCCGATCCCTGGCAGGTGCGCCGTGACGGAGATCTGCTGTACGGCCGCGGGGTGGAAGACAATCAGCAGGGCCTTGTGAGCATGCTGCTGCTGGCCGAAGCCCTGCACGCCACGGGCCTCACGCCCGAGCTGACCCTGGGTCTTGTCTTCATGGCCGACGAGGAAACCGGCAACACCTTCGGTCTGGCCCATATTCTGGCTGCGGCGCCGGAGCTCTTCCGGCAGGATGATCTGTTCATCGTGCCGGATTCGGGCAGCCCCTCCGGGGCGGATATCGAAGTGGCGGAAAAAAGCATCGCCCAGTTCAAAGTGCATACCCGGGGGCTTCAGGGCCATGCCTCCACGCCGCACAAGGCGCGCAATGCCCTGACCGCCGCCGCTGCCGCCATTACCAGTCTGAGCGAACTGGGACGGGATTTTCCGCAGGAAGATCCGCTCTTTGATCCGCCCTGCTCCACCTTCGTTCCCACGCGTCACGACGCCAACGGTCCGGGCATCAACATCATCCCCGGGGAAGATGTCTTCTATCTGGACTGCCGCCTGCTTCCCGGCATTGACCCCGACGCCGTTCTTGCCGCCGCGCGGCAGCGCGTCGCCCCCATAGCCCGGCATCACGGCACGGACATCGACGTGGAACTGGTGCATCTGCAGAAAGCCTCGGCCAGCGCGCCCAACTGCCCTGCGGCCCGGGCGCTCGTGGCGGCCGTGCAGGAAATTTACGGCGTGGAAGCGCGCCCCACAGGCATCGGCGGCGGCACGGTGGCGGCCCTGCTGCGTCAGGCCGGTCTGCCCGCCGTGGTCTGGAGCTGCATCCGCAATACCTGCCACCAGCATAACGAACATTCTTCCATCAGCGCCACCATAAGGGACGCGCAGGTTTTTGCCCATGTGCTCATGCAGTGCCGTTAATGTCGTTCCCGCTGCCGCCGATGTGGATGTCATTGTCACGGGCGGCGGTCACGCCGGCTGCGAGGCCGCGTCCGCGCTGGCGCGTCTCGGCTTCTCCGTGCTGCTGATCAGCGGCAACGTGGATCGCCTGGGGTATCTGTCCTGCAATCCTGCCATCGGCGGTCTGGCCAAAGGGCATCTTGTCCGCGAAATTGACGCCCTCGGCGGCATGATGGGTCTCTGGGCCGATGCGGCGGGCATACAGTTCCGCACGCTCAACATGAGCAAGGGCCCAGCGGTACGCGCCACCCGCGCTCAGATGGATCGGGAAGTCTATCTGCGCGTCGTCAAGCAGAGTCTTTTTTCCACGCCGGGCCTGCGTATCTGGCAGGACAATGTTGTCGCGGTGGAAAGCAACGACGGCCGCGCCTGCGGCGTCCGCACGGCTCTGGGGCTGCGCTTCACGGCGCGCCACATTCTGCTGACTACCGGGACCTTTCTGGCCGGACTCATTCATGTGGGCCTGACGCACCTGCCCGGCGGCCGCATGGGCGATGCGCCGTCCGTGGGTCTTTCCGACAGTCTGCGTTCCCTGGGCATCACGCTCGGCCGTCTCAAGACCGGCACGACGCCCCGCCTTCTGGCTTCTTCCATCGATTATTCCCGGCTGGAACGTCAGGACGGCGATACGCCGCCGCCGCAGTTCAGCTTTACGGGGCCGGGGCCGCAGCTGCAGCAGGTCGCCTGCCATATTACCTGGACGACTCCCGAAGCCCACGACATCATCCGTTCCGGCTTTGACCGTTCGCCCCTTTTTACGGGCGTCATTCAGGGCACGGGAGCCCGCTACTGTCCGTCCATTGAAGACAAGATCGCCCGCTTCCCGGATCGGGAACGCCATCAGATCTTCCTTGAGCCCGAGGGGCTGAACAGCGCCGAAGTCTACGCCAACGGTATTTCCACCAGCCTGCCGCTCGATATTCAGCAGGCCATGATCGCAGCCATGCCGGGACTTGAACATGCCGTCATGGTGCGCCCGGGCTATGCCATCGAATACGACTACGCCAATCCCGTGCAGCTGCGTCCCACACTGGAGACCAAGGCCGTGCCCGGCCTGTGGCTGGCCGGACAGATTAACGGCACGTCCGGTTATGAGGAAGCGGCGGCGCAGGGCCTGTGGGCCGCTCTGAACATTGCCTGCGCAGAAAAGGAACTGCCGCCCTTTGTCCCCGGACGTGACAAGGCCTACATGGCCGTGCTTGTCGATGATCTGGTGACGCTGGGCACGGAGGAACCGTACCGCATGTTCACGTCGCGCGCGGAGCACCGTCTCTGCCTGCGCGAAGACAATGCCGATCAGCGCCTGACCCCCCTGGGACGGAGCATCGGTCTGGTGGACGATGCCCGCTGGGATATCTTCAGCCGCAAGCGCGAACAGGCCGAACGTTTCCGTCAGGGACTGGAAGCCACGCGCCTTGACGGCGAGGCCGCAGCAGCGGCACAGGCGCAGAACCCCGCATGGCAGGCCGACTCTCTGTGCGGGAAAACGCTGGCGGAGCTGCTGCGCCGCCCGGATATGGACATGGCCGCGCTGGCCCGGCATCTGTCGGCAGCCGCGTCCCTGCTGGCCGAAGCCGGCGATGCGGCGGGCAGCGTTGAGGTGGACGTCAAATATGCGGGCTACCTTGAACGGCAGCAGGAACTTGTGCGCCGGGCCGAGCGTCTGGAGCAGACCCCGCTGCCCGACGACATGCCGTATGCCGATATTGCGGGGCTCTCGCGCGAAGTCGTGGAAAAATTGCAAAAGGTGCGCCCGGCCAATCTTGGACAGGCCGGACGTATTTCAGGCGTTACCCCCGCCGCCGTGGCCTGTCTGGAAATACAGTTGCACAAGATGGGCCTGCTGCATGGCCATAGAAACAACAGAACGGAGCAGGATCGCTGACGCAGCATTTTATGATAAAAAAATGCTGCGGCGTACAGCCGCGCTGTAACGGCTGCCGCCGCAATGTTCCTGCGTCCCGCGGGTATGGGCAATCCCTTTCCGAAGGAAGTCGTGTGAAAAATACTCGCCTCCCCTTGGGTTTTTTCCATCCCGGCCGATAAGATCCGCCAAGAGGACACTATGAAAGACCTGATGCCCTACCTGCCGTATGCCGTCATATTCATTGCCGTACTGTTCGGGATTGTCCTGGTGTTCTGGCGCAAGCAGAGCCTGGAATCACGACGCAAGAACCGGGCGGCCTCGCTTATTCTGGAAAAAATCGCCGAAGCCCAGCTCCAGAGAGAGCTTTTCAATGTGGAAATCATGGACGAATCCGAAGATGTCGCCCAGCACAAGGGCTTCGTCGGAGCCCTGCAACGCTGTCAGAACGGCATCCTTGCTCTGGAAGTGCTTTCCGCTCTGCCGAGCAGCTTTTTCGGCAAAACCGTCTGTGTTTATTTCCGCCTCAAGAGCAACAATACGCAAAATTTCTTCCGCTTCACCTCGCGCATTGAGGCTCTGCAGAGCAAGCACGGCGTTTCCACCGTCTGCCTTGCCATTCCCGAATGCTTCGAGGGCGAGCAGAAACGCAATTTCTATCGCGTGCAGCCCCTGCCGGGAAGCGTCCGGGCCCTCGGCCTCTGGGAGCTGAACGCCAGCCAGCCCATGCCGGAAACAACCGCCGATCTCAAGCGCCCGCTGTGCGCCACCAAGGAAGGCATTGCTCAGCCCTGCATCCAGCTGGACAATGTGTCCGCTTCCGGCATCGCGCTCTCCATACCTGTCAATCATCCCGACGGGTCCGCGCCGGATCTTGCGCGCGGCACGCAAATTCTCTGCCTCATCGCCTTCCGCTACAACGGCTCGCTGCTGACGTTCTGGTGTACCGGTGAAATCGTCAACTCCCGCGAAAAGGACAACGGCGCAAGCAGGGTCTACGGCATCGAGTTCACCAACTGGGCCATTCTGCAAAACGGGCAGAGCGCCTTCAACTGGTTCCACGCTTCGCCGGTACGCGGTATCCCCATCATCAGCCAATGGGTGGACAGCATGGATACCAGCCGGGGCGGCCGCCCGGTGGAAACCCGCGAATAGCGAACGCATCTGACGAACGCATCAAAAAAAGCTCCGGTTCTTGCCGGAGCTTTTTTGTGCCGGAAAAACGTCGGGAGCAACAGAGAATACCGCCCGAAAACAGTAACACACAAAGGCCCCCTCAACATCAGGGGAACGGCCTTTTTACACGCCTTGGGACGGGAGCCATTTCATCCCACCGTGCGAGGGGAAGACACCCGCGCCAGAGGTAGAACGTGTTACGGCAGCTCCCCACGAACCTGAGGAAAAACAGCTCTCCTGTCCGCGAGCTTTCCGTCTCCACTGCCGCCCGGCAAGGTCACCTATTCCGCCCCTTGCCGCTGATGCAGCGTGTTGCGGGCGCAAAGGCGATCCCGGACGCCCGCAGGGCGGACGGAGCGCCGCAGCAGGCGCGAACATCACCCCGGCCACAGGCCGGGGAAGGTTCGCGCCGATGCCCCATGCGACACGCGGCGGACGGGGGACAGCCCAACCCAAGAAACAATTTTCGCGTTACCGAAAAGCGGGGAGTACGGGGGTGCAGGGGGTGTAGAGGGGCGG
>DXFI01000011.1 GCA_019114565.1 Candidatus Desulfovibrio intestinigallinarum
AGGCCGTGTGGCAACTGCCTTACAGCCATCGTTTCACGGAAAAACACATTTTTCCGCGCACTTCTGACCGGGCGGAGCTGCCCTGCTTCCTTTTTCCCGGTGCGCCCGGCGTCGGGCTTCCGTTACGCAAACAGCCCCATACCAATGCCCGGAGGCATTGCATGAGGCTGTTCAGACGCTGTTTTCCGCTCATTCCGAAGAATGGCCGGAACAACAAGACAAAAATCAGAAGCGGCCGCGGGGCTTGATACGAGCGGCCTTGCCCTTGAGGGCGCGCAGGTAGTAGAGACGGCTGCGGCGCACACGGCCCTGCGTCACCACTTCCACGTGATCAATGAAGGGAGAATGCATGGGGAAGATGCGCTCCACGCCCACGCCGTCGGAAATCTTGCGAACGGTGAAGGTCGCGTCCGTCGTGCCGCGGCTGATGCGGATCACATTGCCCTGGAACACCTGAATGCGTTCCTTTTCGCCTTCCACAATGCGCAGATGCACTTTAACCGTGTCGCCGGAGCGAAACACGGGCATATCCATGCGCATGTTCTCTTGTTCAATCTTTTTAATGATGTCCATGCCCAACTCCTTGAATAGCCGGCTCACGGGGAGCCGTCCTTGATATCGCGGCGTTATTGATAGTCGCCCAAAATTCTGTCGGCCAGAATAGCGGCCGCGCTCCGCACCGAAAGGTGGTTGTATTGCAGGAAGCGCACAGGGCGCAACTGCCCGTCGCTGCGCGCCAGCACTTCCGGCGCCAGACCGTGGGCAGTGCCGAGACAGAGCAGCACGGGGCCGCTCCGGCACCATTCCAGCACATCGGCGCACGTCAGCAAAGGCGGCGCATTCCTGCCCGCGGGCCATGTGGCGGAACTTACAACCAGCTGGGGGCGCTGCCCCGTGCGCTGCTCCAGCTCCGTCATGGCTGCATCCAGCGAAAGCGCCGGCCGGACAAGGCGCAAAGCTCTGGCCCTGTCGGGGTTGCCCCGGCCTCCGGGACCGTCCGTCCAGTGCTGCAGAATCTCCGCCAGCAGACGCTGCTGATCTTCCAGCGGTGTCACCACATAGAACGGTCCCATCGCATAGCTGCAGGAAATCCGGGCTATATCGTGAATATCAAAATTTGTCAAAGAGGAAACGCCGCTATTTTTCGCATCCAGCATAACGGGATAGTGCATCAGGCACAAGGAGAGATTGCGCCCCGCCCGTTCGCGCGGCACTCCCGCCAGCGTCAACGCATCCTCGCGTCCCAGCGGAGCGCTGTCCAGCAGATCCGGCCGGACCGCCAGCGTCGCCCGCAGCGACATTTCCCGTCGCCAGCGGGCGATGCGCCCGTGATCGCCGCTCCGCAGCACTTCCGGCACGGGCAGCCCCTCCAGCACCTCGGGGCGCGTGTAGTGCGGATACTCCAGCAGGCCCGCCGAAAAACTCTCCTCGTCGCCGGAAGCCTCCTTGCCCATAAAACCGGGCATCAGGCGCGCAACGGCTTCCATCAGGGCCAGCGCCGCCGTCTCGCCGCCGTTGAGCACCACGTCGCCCAGACTCACCGCCTCCAGCGGAAACAGCTCGAAAAGCCGCTGATCCAGCCCCTCATACCGGCCGCAGATAATGGTCAGATGCTCTTCCTTCGCCCATGCGCGCGCCATGCGCTGCGTCATGGGGCGTCCCCCCGGACTCATAACCAGCATACGCCCGGGCTGCGGAATGGACCGCAGGGCCGCCGCCACCGGCTCTCCCTGCAAAACCATACCGGGGCCGCCGCCATAGGGACTGTCGTCCACATGGCGATGCCTGTCGCTGCTGAAATCCCGCGGATTGTGAAACGTCACGTCCACAATGCCCGCATCGCGGGCGCGTCCCATGAGCGCCACACCCAGCGGCGAATCAAAAAATTCCGGGAAAAGAGAAACAATGTGAAACTGCGGCATGCCGCAAACCATGCCGCAAGTCGCCCCGTCTGTCAAAAGAGATTGCGGCGCTTCTCTCAGGAGTCACCGGGCTTCGGACCAAAGAACACCTCAGCTCAGCGGCGCTTCCCGGCCTGCGTGCCGGAGCTGCTCCCGCTCCCGGGCGTCTCCGTTTTCGCCTCTTCCCGCGCTGGCTCCCTGATCGTGACGACAGGCAAATCGGGAAACGTAACTTCCACGCTCTTCATGCGGGCCAGAATATCCTGCGTCACATCCTTGTCGGCGGGTGCGGCAAGAACGCTCTCCCGCGTTACCAGCCAGGAATCAGGATACGCCTTGTGCCACTCTCCGCAGGCGGTGTTCATGGCCTTGAGAACGATCTGCCGGGCAACCTCCTTTTCAATGGCAAGCTGCCGTTGCAGCAGAGCCATGCCCCGGGCAAGTTCCGCCTGCCGTTCCTTTTCCGGCTTGGCGCTGAGGGAGACGGCAAGCTCGTCATAGCCCTTCTGCAAAACCTCGCGCACCTTTTTCAGATGCGCCTCGGCCTCTTCGGCCGCGCGGGACTTTTCCAGAATGACGGCAACATCCACATAAGCCATACGCGCCCCGCCCAGCGGAGATTCGCAACCGGCAAGCAGCGCCGCCGTCAGCACCAGAGAAAGAAGCAAAAAAACAGCTCGCATGATGGCCTCCTGTCGTATGTCGTCAGGGAGAAGGGGAGAGGTTATGAAATCGGGGGGAAGGG